>JBKJXG010000379.1:0-2734 GCA_046716525.1 Solirubrobacterales bacterium | reverse complement strand
GTCAAGAGCTTCCGGAGACCGGCGAGGCACCCGCGACCGTCGTCATCTGGACCTGCAACCACTGCCCCTACGCGCTCGCCTGGCACCCGCGCATCGCCGACGCAGCGCACGACTACGAGGGTCGTGGAGTTCGCTTCCTCGCCGTCAACTCCAACGACGCCGAGCGGTAGCCGGCCGATTCGCGGGCGGCGATGCAGGAGCGCGTCGAGGCGGAGGACTGGCCCTTTCCCTACCTCCACGACGAGAGCCAGGCGGCGGCGCGCGCCTGGAATGCGCAGGTCACCCCGCACCTGTTCGTGCTCGACGGTGAGCTCGTCGTCCGCTACGAGGGCGCGCCCGACGCCGATCACATGACGCCGGCCGAGAACGCCGCCTGGCTGCGCGAGGCGCTCGACTCCGTGCTCAGCGGCAACGAGCCGGCACGACCCGCGACCGACCCGGTCGGCTGTTCGATCAAATGGAAGTAGGCCTGCTCCCGCCCCGCGCCTACCTAGACTCACGCCGATGCGCTCCGACGAGATCCGCGAGACGTTCCTCAGCTTCTTCGAGGAGCGCGATCATCTGCGGGTGCCTTCGTCGTCGCTGGTGCCGGCTTCCGACGACACTTCGACACTGCTCACGGTGGCCGGCATGCAGCAGTTCAAGCCCTACTTCGAGGGTCGGGAGCAGCCTCCGCGGCGGCGGCTGACTTCCTCCCAGAAGACCTTTCGCACGGTCGACATCGAGGTCGTCGGCACGACCAAGCGCCACCTCACCTTCTTCGAGATGCTCGGCAACTTCTCGATCGGCGACTACTTCAAGGCCGAATCGATGCGCTTCGGCTGGGAGCTCTCCACGGGCGGCTTCGGCTTCGATCCCGAGGCGATCTGGGTGACGGTGTTCGAGGGAGACGAAGGGCTCGGCCTCGGCCCCGACGAGGAGGCGATCGAGATCTGGCGCGAGATCGGCGTTCCCGCTGAGCGCATCGTTCGCCTGCCGGCCTCGGAGAACTTCTGGCAGGGCGGTCCGACCGGTCCCTGCGGCCCGTGCTCAGAGATGTACATCGACCGCGGCCCCGAGTTCGGCTCGGACGATCTGCGCCCCGGCGACGACACCGATCGCTATCTCGAGTACTGGAACCACGTCTTCATGACCTACAACCTCGACGCCGACGGCTCACTGGCCGAGCTGCCGCAGCGCAACATCGATACAGGGCTCGGGCTCGAGCGTATGGCGGTGATCCAGCAGGGGGTCGACTCAGTCTTCGACACCGATGCCTTCACGCCGTTGATCGCATTGGCCCAGGAGGCGTCGGGTCATGCCTATGGCTCCGATCCGAAGGTGACGAGGGCGATGCGGATCATCGCCGACCACACCCGCGGTTCGGTCAATCTGATCGCCGACGGCGTCGTCCCTTCGAACGAGGATCGCGGCTACGTGTTACGGCGGATCATGCGAAGGGCGATCCAGCAGGGCCGGGTGCTGGGGCTCGAACCGCCCTTCTTCGGACGCTTCGCGGAGAAGGTGATCGAGCTGATGGCCGGTGCCTATCCCCGCCTCGAGGCCGAACGGGAAACGATCATGCGCTGGGTCGACGATGAGGAGGAGAGCTTCGGCCGCACCCTCGATCGCGGCACCGAGTTGCTGGCGAAGCTGATCGCCGAGGCCAAAGAGGCCGACAGCTCATGGATCGACGCCGCCGATGCCTTCCAGCTTCACGACACGTTCGGCTTTCCCTACGACCTGACCAAGGAACTGCTCGCCGAAGAGGGCCTCGCGGTTGACGACCAGGGCTTCGAGGAGCTGATGGAGGGCCAGCGTGAACGGGCACGAAGCGGATCCGGCTCGCGCGCCGGCGACGGCCACGCCGCGGTGATCTCGTTCGTCGGCGATGCGCCGGCGACGGAATTCGTCGGCTTCGAGCAGCTCCTGGCGCGCACGAGCGTCGCTGCGGCGCAGGCCGGCGACGCCGGCATGGCGCTGGTCAAGCTCGAGCAGAGCCCGTTCTATGCGGAGGGCGGCGGCCAGGTCGCCGACTCCGGCGTGATCGCCTGGGAGGGGGGAGAGGCCCAGGTCGAGGACGTCTACCGAGTCGGTGACGACCAAGCGCTGAAGGTCCGTGCCACGCTCGCGGGCTCGCCCGCGAGTGCACCCGATTCGAGTCTGGGTCCACCGGCGATCGGTGCCCAGGTCGAAGCCCGGGTCGACCACCGCGCTCGCCACGCGACGATGCGAAACCACACCGCAACGCACCTGCTGCACGCGGCCTTGCGCGAGCGGCTTGGCACCCACGTGCGCCAGGCGGGTTCCGCGGTTCGCCCGGACAAGCTTCGCTTCGACTTCACTCATGGCGCCTCGCTCGCCGCCGAGGAGCTTCGCCACGTCGCCGACCGTGTCAACGAATGGGTCAAGGAAAGCCACCCCGTGCGAGCGATGCAGATGCAGCGCAGCGAGGCCGAGGCGCTGGGAGCGATGGCGCTGTTCGGCGAGAAGTACGGCGAGTGGGTGCGGATGGTCGAGATCGAGGAGGTCTCGCGCGAGCTCTGCGGCGGCACCCATGTCGCCAACACGGCTGAGGTCGGGATCGTCGCGATCGTCTCCGAGGGCTCCAGCGCCGCCAACGTCCGCCGCATCGAGGCGATCACGGGCCCGGCGGCGATCGATTGGTTTCGAGCCCGAAGCGACGAGCTCGACGAGGCGGCGCGACTGCTCGGCTCACCACGCGACGCAGTCGGCGCTGCTCGCCGCGCCGCCG
>JBKJXG010000378.1:0-10211 GCA_046716525.1 Solirubrobacterales bacterium | reverse complement strand
AAACATACCGCCAAGTTGGACTCTCCACGCAAAGTAGAAGTTCTGCTTACCCACGCAAGCACCCCGCCGCGGCGACAAGGTCGCGCTCGCTCATTCCTCGAAAGGCTCTCGGCGACGCCGCGTTTACACCGGCAGCTTCTCGCCGCGAAGCAGCCGGCGCAAGATCTGCATCGCAACCGTGGTCGAGCGATCGCGAATCTCGACTCGATCACCCGGCATGACGATGTCGCGCGCGAGCGCGGTGCCACTCGAATCGAGCGCGCACCAGCAGACGAATCCGACGGGCTTGTTCTCGGTGCCGCCGTCCGGTCCCGCGATTCCGGTGATCGCGCAGGCCACGTCGGCCTCGAAGCGGGCAAGTGCCCCCTCGGCCATCGCCCGGGCAACCTCGGGCGAAACGGCCCCATGGGCCTCGATCAATCCCGAATCGACTCCCAGCATCTCGGTCTTGGCCTCGTTCGAGTAGCTGACGACGCCGCCGGCCAGGTAGGCCGAGGCGCCAGGGCGCTCACTCAGGCGGGCCGCCAGCAGGCCTCCGGTACACGACTCCGCCAAGGCGATCTTGTGGCCCGCGAGCAGCTCAGCCACCTGCTCGTCGATGGTGGTGCCGTCGAGGCTGAAGACGAAGCGATCGAAGCGATCGACGAGGCGTTCGACGAGCGCTTCGCGATGATCCCGGGCGGCGGGGCGATGGCGGACGTCGATCTCGAGCTCCCCGCGGCGCAGACAGGTCGTGATCTCCAGGGCTGAGAGGTCCACCTCGTCGGCGATCTCGCGCAGCGCCTGCGCGATCTCGGACTCCGGAATACCGAACATCCGCACGGTCTGCACTTGGTAGGGCTCGGCGCGATCGAGCACGGCCCGAACCGCATCCGTCGCCAACGCCGTGTCCCACATCGCATGCAGCTCGCGCGGCGGCCCTGGCAGGACGATGACAACGGGACCCGCCTGGGTCGCAACCACCAGTCCGGGAGCGGTACCCGCCGGGTCGATCGTCGTCGCCCCCTTTGGCACCATTGCCTGCTTGCGATTGGCCGCGCGCAGGGCATCGGGGTCGAAGCGCATCCGTCGCGCGAAGCCGGCGATGATCGCCGCGATCTTCGTCTCCATCTGCTCGTCGAGGACCATCTCGGCATCGGCGAAGCGGCCGACGACCTCGGCGGTCAGGTCGTCGGCGGTGGGACCGAGACCGCCGCTGGTGACGATTAACTCGCAGCCCTCGGCGGCCATGAACCGCAGGCCGGCCTCGACGTCGGAGGAGCGGTCGCCGACGACCAGGATATGAGCGACCTCCACCCCCAAAGCCGCCAGACGCTGTGAAACCCAGGGGCCGTTGCGATCGGTGATCCGGGTGGTGATCACCTCGGTCCCGGTAACCAGAATGCCCGCGCGAACGCTCATGCGTCGAGAGTATTGGGGGTGCCTCGCGGATGCGGGACCGCGTGGCCGCAGCGTTCGTCGAGTCGTGCTCGCAGCGCGCTCAGCGCTCGACAGGCTCGAGATCCGTCTCGGTGCCGGCGCCACCGGCCTGATCGCCGCCGGCCTCGATGATGTCGCCGGCGATACCGCTCAACAGGCGCGGCAACTCCGATTGGGAGACCAGGACCTGACGCGGCTTGGAGCCTTCGTAGCCGGAGATGATTCCGCGCCGCTCGAGCATGTCGATCAGCCGTCCTGCACGGGTGTAGCCGACGCGCAGGCGACGCTGGATCATCGATACGGAGGCGGTCTCGGACTCGACCACGATCCGCGCCGCATCGGCGAGCAGGTCGTCCTCGTCGGGCGAGAACTCGCCGTCGGATCCGGGCTCGAGCTCCGTTTCCTTCATCTCGAGTAACTCGACATCGAACTCCGGCTCGCCCTGATTGGCCCAAAAGGCGCATACCTTGGCGATCTCCTCCTCGGTCACGAAGGCGCCTTGGATCCGGTTCATCTTCGACGTGCCGACCGGGCGAAACAGCATGTCGCCCTGGCCCAGCAGCGTCTCGGCGCCGCCGCCGTCGAGGATCACACGCGAGTCCACCTGAGAGGCGACGGCAAAGGCGATGCGGGATGGGATGTTGACCTTGATCGTGCCGGTGATCACGTCGGTCGACGGGCGCTGGGTCGCCAGAACGAGGTGGATGCCAATCGCACGTGCTTTTTGGGCAAGGCGGATGATCGAGTCCTCGACCTCGGCCGGAGCGACCATCATCAGGTCGGCGAGCTCGTCGATGACACAGAGGATGTGGGGCAGCGGCGGTTCGCCCTGCTTCTTGCGAGCGCGGTTGAGCTCGACCAGGTTGCGTGCCCGCAACTCGCTCATGACGCCGTAGCGGCTCTCCATCTCGCCGATCAGGTTGGCGAGGACGTTGGCGGCAAGGCGCGGGCTCGTTACCACCGGGGTCAGCAGGTGCGGGATGCTCTCGTAGTGGTTGAGCTCGACGCGCTTGGGATCGACGAGCACGAGGCGCACCTCGTTCGGCGAAGCGTGCATGAGAATCGAGGTGAGGATCGCGTTGATGCAGCCCGATTTGCCCGATCCGGTGGTGCCGGCGACGAGCACGTGCGGCATCAGCGCCAAGTCGGCGTTGACCGACTGGCCCGAGACGTCCTTGCCCAGCCATGCCAGCAACGGCGAGGCGCCCTTGGGGCGCTCGCTGTAGAGATCGCCGAGGCGAACGAGGCGGCGGCGCTGGTTCGGCACCTCGACGCCAACGGCCTTCTTGCCCGGGTTCGGGGCGAGGATGCGGATGTCGGTCGAGGCGAGCGCATAGGCGAGGTCGTCCTTGAGCGCAGCGACCTTGGAGACTTTGATTCCCGGCGCCAGCTGAAGTTCGTAACGGCTCACGTGAGGGCCGCTGACGACGCCAAGCAGGCGCGCCTCGATACCGAAATGTCGCAGCGATTCGAGCAGCGCCTTCGCCGTCGTCTCGCGATCGCGCATGTCGGGGCCCGGGTCGGCCTTACCGCGGTCGAGGGCCTTCGCCGGAGGCAGCTTGTAGTCGAGCTCGTCTGACGAGGTGACGCCGTCCTTGCGGTTGCCCATCGGCGTCTTAGGCGCGTCCGCTACGGCGACCGGCGCCTGTGGTTGGGGCGCTTTGGCGTCGTCGTAGGTGAACTCGTCGACGTCCGCGGCCTCGTCGGCTTCGGGATCCTCCCATTCGGCCTCAGCACGGCTTGAGATCTCCGGGGCTACGTCTTCTTCCGGCTGCAGCGCCTCGGTCGTAAACGCGTCGGTCGGCCCGGCACGGGTGATCGCGATGTCCTCACCAGGGGCGTCACCCCAGCGGGCTTGCTCAGCGGGAGCGCCGAGGCCGTTGGCGCGAACCGTTCGAGCGGCGTCGCGGGTGCCGTTGCCGGCACGGCGCATGGCATGACCCGTCGCCCCGAGCACGCCTGCGACCGTCGTTCCGGTGAGGAGCAGGACGCCGGAGATCAGCATCAGGAGCGCCAGGATGTGCGCGCCGAGGCGCTGGAACAGCGTCGTCGAGGCCCAATACAGCGACTCGCCGATCGCGCCGCCGTGCTCGACCATGAAGCGCTGCTCGAAGTAGTCGTGGCGGAGCGGGCGATCGGGTCCGGCCCCGGCTGTCTGGGCGGCGAAGGCCAGCAGCAACCCGGCCAGCACCAGCACGACACCGGCGTTGAGGGCGGAGGGCGCTTTCAGCAGCGGGCGGGCGATCAGCGCTCCGCCGAAGCCCGCCAGCGCGATCGGGAAGACGAAGGCGACCTGACCTGCGGCGTGCTCGAGTCCGCCGGCGAGCCAGCCGCCGACGCGACCGCCGTCCCAGCCGAGATAGAGGACGCAGGCGAAGTAGATGCCGGCCGCGACGAGGGCGAGGCCGACGATGTCGAGATGGCGCTGCTCGAGACCCTCGACGAGCTCGCGCGGGTCGCGGCGCGGTTTCGGTGCCCGCCTGGCGCTCGCGACCGATCTCGAGCGCGACGGCGCCTTGCGGCGTTTGGCCTTGCGTTTGGGCTTGGGCTTGAAGACGTTCATTTTCAGGCGGCAGCATGCGGACGCCCGCTGCGTGAGTCATGACTTCGACACCTGCGCATCGACCCCTGCGCGGTCGTAAACGGGCGCTAAAAGTTTGTCGTGCTCGCTTCCCGCCCCTCTACCCTTTGTGGTGATGCTGTCTGAAGGTGAACAAGCGGGACGGGTGCTCGTCGTCGAGGACGACGAGGCGATCGCCGATGTGCTGCGGCGCACGCTGCGCCAGGAAGGCCATCACGTGCGCTCGAGCGGCGACGGGATCGAAGCGCTGCGCGCGGCGGAGGAGTTCGTGCCCGACCTCGTCGTCCTCGACCTCGGCCTGCCGGGCCTCGACGGTGTCGAGGTTTGTCGCCGCCTGCGCGCCGAGTCAGACGTCCCGATCTTGATCTTGACCGCTCGCGCCGATCTCGACGACCGCGTCGACGGGCTCGACTCCGGTGCCGACGATTATCTCGTCAAGCCGTTCGAGCGCCAGGAGCTGTTGGCGCGACTGCGCGCGCTGATGCGCCGGCGCCCGCCCCGCGGCAGCGCCGCGCTCGTCGTCGGCGATCTGCGGCTCAATCCTGACACTCGCGACGTCGTTCGCGGTGACCGCGTGCTCGACCTCACCAACCGCGAGTTCGAGCTACTCGAGTACCTGATGCGAAACGACCGCCTCGTCGTCTCTCGCGAGCGCCTGCTCGAGGACGTCTGGGGTTACGACCCGATGGCGATGACGAACACGATCGACGTCTTCATCTCGAATCTGAGGCGAAAGCTCGAGACAAACGATGAGGCGCGGCTGCTTCACACCAAGCGCGGTGCCGGCTACGTCCTGCGGGCGCCGCGTGACGATGAGCTCTAGAGGCTCGGCCTGGCGTTTTTCTCCCGTTCGCTGGCCGGTGCGCTGGCGCATCGCCGCGGTCTCGGCGGGGCTCACGTTCGTCATCCTCGTCGTCTTCGCGCTCGTCGTCGGGCGCCTGGCGGTCGACAAGCTCGAGGACAGCTTCGCCGACGAGACACAGAGCTCGGCCGCCAACATCGCCAACCGCTTCGAGGTCGTGGTCGACCCGGCGACTGGCGGCCCGCGGCTGAACGAACGCGACCTCGGCCTGAATCAGTACGTCCTCCCGGATGCAAGCTCGGTGCAGTTCGTCGAGGAAGGCGGAGACGTGATCGGAGCAACCGCCAACGCCCCAAGCCTGGGGCCGCCGACCGAGCAGGTGCGCAACGTCGACGGCTACACCGTCGCCACTCAGATGGTCATCTCGAACACTCTCGGTCCCCGGGTCTACGTCGAGTTCGCCCGTGAGCGCGAAGACCTGGAAGCGACAATGGAAAGGCTTTGGCTCTTTCTCGCCGGCGGAGTGCTAGGCGGCACCATCCTCGCGGGAATCGGCGGGATCGCAATCGGAATGCGCGCGATGCGGCCGGTCTCGTCGCTGACCTCAGCTGCACGCGAGATCGCCACCACTCGCGACCCTTCGCGACGAATTCCGATGCCCGACGCCGACGACGAGGTCGCCGAGCTCGCCCGCACGCTCGATCAGATGTTGCGCCAGCTCGACGCCGCCCGTGGCGAGACCGAGCAGATGATCCAGGCTCAGCGCGACTTCGTCGCCGACGCCTCACACGAGTTGCGCACACCGCTGACCAGCGTGCTTGCGAACCTCGAGTTGCTCGAGGAACGCCTCGCGTCCAACAGCCGCGCCGACAGCGAGGATCGCGAGATCGTCGCCGGAGCACTTGGCTCCTCGCGGCGCATGCGCCGCCTCGTCTCGGACCTGCTGCTGCTGGCCCGTGCCGACGCGGGTCGCTTGGGTCCACGTCGCGGCTGCGACTTGGCGGCGATCGTCTTCGACGCGATCGCCGAGGTGCGCCCCGTTTCCGGCGAGCATGCGCTCGTCCTCGATGCTCCCGAGCCGGTGCTGGTCGATGGCAACCCCGACGATCTTCACCGCCTCGCCCTCAACCTGATCGAAAACGCCGTCAGCCACACACCGCAGGGATGCACGGTGACCGCATCGGTGCGCGGAGACGAAGGCGAGGCGCTGCTCGAGGTGACCGACGATGGCCCCGGCATTCCGGATGGCATGGCAGATCAGATCTTCGCTCGCTTCGTCCGCGGCGGCGGACCTGCCGACATCGCCCTGGATTCGGGCACAGGCCTCGGCCTGGCGATCGTCAAGGCGGTGGCGCTCTCGCATGGAGGCCATGTCGAAGCCGGCAACGCCGTCGCCGGGGGCGCCCGTTTCGTCGTGCGCCTGCCACTGGATGAGCAGGCGCTAACAGCCGACACCGCCCCAGCAATCTCGTGACCGTTCAACTGCCAGCGAGTGCCGCGAAGTCTTAGCTTCCGTTTACGAAACGGGATTAGGTTCTTTGCCGGACGAGACACCACCCGTCGAGGCACCCCGACATCGCTTCGCCGGGTACCAATTGGCCAGTACTGAGTCTGTGCCAATCGGCCCGCCGAGACCTCCCCCCTCCCTGAGTCTCGGCGGGCCATTTCTTTGGGCTTGCCGAGCGTCTACGGAGAATGGTCCGCCGGGCGCTCGCTCGGTTGTCGCGACCGGGCTAACAGACTCCCTTGAGCCGGTCGATCCGGTCGAGCTTCACCTTGGCCGGCCGCGACCTCTCGCCGCACTTCCCGGTGTCGCGCTTACCATCGCGAAATAAGACCGTGGGCCGACCACACCAGACGTAGAGGTTGTCGTGCCCGGAGCCGCCGACGAAGGTGTCTGGCCCTCCGCATCCGCCGTGAGCAGAGGCCGCGAGCAAGTCGTTGCCGGCGTTGCCCTTGACGACGTCGGCATCCGTCCCGCCTTCGACGTCGTCCTTGTCGTCTCCGCCGCTGAGCAGATCCCGCCCCGCCCCGCCGGCCAGGTTGTCCTCGCCGGCATCTCCGTCCACCACGTCGCGACCGTCGCCGCCGGTGAAGAAGTCGTCGCCCGAGCCGGCACTGACGGTATTGGTCCCGCCGACTGTGTCGATGGCGTCATCACCGGCGCCTGCATCGATCACGTTCGAGTTCGCGGCCGTGTCCATGCGCCCGGAATTGATCAGGTCGCGACCGTCGCCGCCGCTGATCTGGTCGTTTCCACTGGCAGGCGATTGGTCGTAGCTCTCGTCGCCGTCGAGCGCATCGCGGTAGGGGCTGCCGGTGAGGTTGTCGTTGCCGTCACCGCCGGTCACCGTCAGCTGCTCGACGTAGTTCGCGCTCGACGGAGGCAGCGGCGGGGCAGCGCCGGTGAAGGTGAATGAGTCGTCGCCATCCTCGAGGTAGAAATTGCCGAGGGCCCCGTTGTAGGGACAGCGAAAGCTCGTCGGCGAGAGCTGCTCGCAAGGGTTCGGCTGGCAGAAGTCCTCACAGGGTTCCGGCACGCCGCCGGGGCAGGTCCAGGGATTGGGATTCTGCGCGCAGTAATAGGCCTCGAAGGAACGGACTCCAGCCGAGTCCGTAACCGTGACCGACGAGCCGTCGAACTCCGCGGTGACGTGATTTGTCTCGCCTGGCTCGGCGATGTAACGCAGTTGCTGCTCTCCGCCCTCGTCCCAATAGCCGGCGGTTGCCGTCGTCGGCAGGACCAACAGACAGCACAGGATTCCCAGCGCACCCGATAACCCTCGACGAAGCATTCCGCCCTTCCGTGAACCTAAGTTACTTTTGTCACGATCCACCCTACTCCCGTTGCGCCCGACCTCACTTGCCCTGCTCAGCACGCGTGAGGGCGGCGCCGAGGCTTGGCGGAGCCTCCGCAGGCGAAGCCGAGGACAGCTCCGACAAGCCTCCGGTCCGCCCTCACGCCTAACGCCCCTCAGCAGGTCGCTTTGCAGAACTTTCGCTCGGTGAGCTCGGCTTGGATCGTGGGGGCGTGGGCTCCGGCGTAGAGCAACTGGTCGGCTGCCAACAGGGCCCGTGCTGCGCTCTTGAAGCTTGCGCTCTTGGTCAGCATGAAGTTCGACTCCAGCGTCACCCGGTCCATCACCGACTGGCCCGAGGTGTCGACACCGAGCGACTGGCGCAGCTCGAACAATGTCGACGACCAGACCTCCCCCAGGCAATGGACTTCCTCGAAGCAGTTCGCCTCTGCCTTCTTCAGCGTGAACGAGCGGTCGGCACGGCGGCCGCACCCGGTGCTCGAGTAGGAAATGCCGTCCCAGTCGAAGATGCAGACGTCGAACTCGCTGCCGCCGGTGGTCTCAGCCGACATCGCCGCGGCCAGGTAGTCACCGAAACCCTCGCCGATCGAAGCCGCTTCGAGCGAGCGCCCAAACTTGGGTACCGCTTGGTCTTGCAGCGAGTGGCCGTACTCGTGCACGATCACGTCGGCGTCCTCACCGTCGTCGACACCGCCGCTGCCGACCGTCATCGATTTCGTCAACGGGGAATAGTAGGAGTTGTCGTCGGGGATGCCGTTGGCTCGAACCTTCTGTGGCTTGGCGCGCAGCGGCCGTGAGAGACCCAGGCTGTCGACGTATGCCCTGGTGCGATCGACATGGAAGTAGCTCATCACCGCCTCGAACGCGTTGTCGGAACGCGTCAGGCCGCTGAAGTCCGCGTTGGGGGCGCAGACAGGCTTTGCCTTCTTGCCCAGACGCGCATCGGCATAGAGGCCCTGAAGACAGCCCTTCGTGCTGGTGATGTTCGGCAGCGCCACCGGCAAGAGCAGGCTCGAAAGCAGAGCGGAGTCTTTGTCCTTCGCGTCCTTGAGGCCGGAATAACCCGCCTGCTGGACCACCGGGTTCGGATTGAAGACCGCCGCGCTGCCGGTCGCGTTCCAAAGCAGATCGCGGCTCGTGAGGATCGCGCTCGTCCGCGCGTCCACCGTGAGAAGGTAGTCGGCGAGGGGCGCGGCGGCGGGAAGTGAGACCTGCCAAGCCATGCGACCGCTACGCGGGTCGATGCCGAGCTTGGCGCGGGCGGGCGCCCGCAGGCGAGCCGCGTCGGTCGCGTCGGCCGCCGCTTCGACAGCGGTCGAGCGCGAGATTGCCGCGGCGCGATCATCTCCTTCGAGGCCCGCGACCGTGTCGTCGGCGATGAGTATCGGCGGACCAGATTCGGGATCGGCGATGACGGCCTCGGCACCGAAAACAGGCAGCCCGCCCGCACGCTGGCCGAAGCGCTGGATTGCACCGCCCCCCGGCACGGTCAGCCGCGTCGCCGTGTCGAGCTGGGCGACCGGAGCGGCCGCCCGCTCGACAATGCGCATGACGCGGTCGGCCGCCGCAGCGGGAGCGGCAACGACCAACGCCGCGACCAGCGCGACCGCGAAAGCGGCCGCGCGGACCGCGAGACCCCTGCTCAAACCTCGACCACCACCGGCAAGATCATAGGGCGTCGGCGCAGGCGCTTGTAGACGAAACTCGCGATGTCGTCGTGAAGATCTTCCTGCAACAGAGCGGGGTCGTTGATGCCGTCGGTGGCCGCCCCCCCGAGCGAGGACTCGACGACATCGCGAAGCTCCTCCGTCAGCTCGCCCGCCTCGTCGTCCTCGAGGAAGCCGACACCGCGGAAGATGATCTCCGGCGCCGTCACGGAGCTGCCGTCCTCGGAGTCGATCGTGACGACGACGATGAAGACGCCGTCTGCCGACAGCATGCGCCGGTCGCGCAGGGCGACGTCGTCGGGGTCGCCGATATCGACGCCGTCGACGAAGATCATCCCGGCCCTGGTCGCCTCGCTGAGATCGGCGCCCGAGGCGTCGATCTCGAGCGCCACCCCGTTTCTCCCCTGAAAGATGTTGTCGGGGTCAATGCCGACCGACTCGGCGAGCTGCGAATGCAGCCGCAGGCGCTGGTGATCGCCGTGCGCGGGCATCACGTAGCGAGGCTTGGTCAGGTTGAGCATCAGTTTCAGCTCCTCCTGATAGCCGTGCCCGGAGGCGTGAATCGGGGCATCGGCCGCGGTCACCACCTTCGCGCCGATCTGAAAGATGCGATCGACCGTCTCGTTGACCGAGCGCTCGTTGCCCGGGACGGGCGTCGCCGAGAAGACGACGGTGTCGCCTGAGTGAAGCTCGATGTCGCGGTGATCGCCGTGGGCCATGCGCCGCAGCGCCGACAGCGGCTCACCCTGGCTCCCGGTCGAGATCGCGATCACCTTGTGGTCGGGGAAATCCTCGATCTCGCGTGGCTGGATCAGCAGTCCGTCGGGCGCCTCAACGATGCCGAGGTTGGAGGCGATGTTGAAGTTCTTTCGCATCGAGCGGCCGACCAGAGCGACGCGGCGGTCGAGCTCGGCCGCGGCGTC
>JBKJXG010000377.1:0-6758 GCA_046716525.1 Solirubrobacterales bacterium | reverse complement strand
TACGCCGTGATCGACAACGAGGTCAAGATCATCGACGAGTTCACCGGGCGCATCCTCGACGGCCGCCGTTGGTCGGACGGCCTGCACCAGGCGATCGAGGCGAAGGAGGGCGTGCGCATCCGCGAGGAGAACCAGACGCTCGCGACGATCACCCTGCAGAACTACTTTCGCCTCTACGACAAGCTCAGCGGCATGACCGGAACCGCGCTCACCGAGGCGACCGAGTTCATGAAGATCTACGAGATCGCGGTGGTCGAGATCCCCACCCACCGGCCGATGGTCCGCGCCGACCACAACGACCAGATCTACAAGACCAAGGGCGGAAAATGGTCGGCCGTGGTGGACGAGTTGAAGGAAAGGCACGAGGCGGGCCAGCCGGCGCTTGTCGGCACGATCTCCGTCGAGGTCTCAGAGATGCTGTCGGGCGAGCTCGAGCGCGCCGGTGTCGAGCACGCGGTCCTCAACGCCAAGCCCGAGCACGCTCAGAAAGAGGGCGAGACGGTGGCCCAGGCCGGCCGGCTCGGCGCGGTCACGATCGCGACCAACATGGCCGGCCGCGGTGTCGACATCAAGCTCGGCGGCGATCCTGAGATGCTGGCGATCGCCGAGCTGAGAAAGCTCGGCGTCCAGCCCGGCGACGAGAGCTGGGAGAAAGAGCTCGACGAGCACACAGAGCGCTTCAAGACCGAGACCGAGACCGAGGGCGACAAGGTGCGCGATCTCGGCGGTCTCTTCATCCTCGGCACCGAGCGCCACGAGTCGCGGCGCATCGACAACCAGCTTCGCGGCCGCTCAGGGCGTCAGGGCGACCCGGGCGAGTCGCGCTTCTTCCTCTCCGCCGAAGACGACCTGATCCGCCTCTTCGCCGGTGAACGGATCTACAAGATCCTCGATCGCCTCGGCCCCGTCGACGAGGACGGCCGCGAGTTCCCGCTCGAGGCGAAGATGCTGACGAAGACGATCGAGAACGCGCAGAAGAAGGTCGAGCAGCAGAACTACCTGATCAGAAAGCGCGTACTCGAGTACGACGACGTCATGAACGAGCAGCGCCGAGTCGTCTACAAGTACCGGCGCGAGATCCTCGAGGGCCGGGATATGTCAGACGTCGCCCACGAAGAGCTCGAGGCTGTCGTCTCGCGGATCGTCGAGGAGTACACCCCCGGCGAGATCTTCGAGGACTGGGACCTCGCCGGCCTCGAGGGACATGCACGCGGGCTGTGGCCGATGCAATCGTCGGTCGCCGACCTCGACTCGCAGCAGAGCTCGAGCCGCGAGCAGATCGATGAGTTGCTGACCGAGGACGCGATCGCTGCCTACCGCCGGCGCGAGGACGAGTTCGGCGAGGAGCTGATGCGCTACCTGGAGCGCCAGATCCTGCTCCAGATCATCGACAACCGCTGGCGCGAGCACCTCTACGAGATGGACTATCTGCGCGAGGGCATCCACCTCCGAGGCTTCGCCCAGATCGATCCGCTCGTCGCCTACAAGAACGAGGGCTTCACGATGTTCCGCGACCTGATGGCCTCGATCTGGGAGGAGTTCACTCGCGTCATCTTCCACGTTGAGGTCAACATCGAGCCGGCACAGGCCGAGCAGATGTTCGGCGAGAACCGCAAGTCCGAGCGCGAGATGCAGTACGCCGGCGGCGGCCCCGAGCAGCCCTCGGCCATGAGCCAGGCGGTCACCGCGCCTCAAGGCGTCCCCGGCGTCACCGGCGGCGCTTATCCAGTCTCTGGCGGGGGCGGCGGGGCAGTCTCGACGACCACCGGCAACGGCGGCGTCAATCCCGCCACCGTGGTCAAGGACGACCACGACAAGGTTGGCCGCAACGACCCCTGCTGGTGCGGATCGGGCAAGAAATACAAGAAGTGCCACGGGGCCTGAGCGGCGTCGCATAGCCTGGTCGCAATGGACTCGAACCGAGAGGTGATCGAGCGGCTGCTCGCGGCGCTTGGCGACCGCGACGAGCAAGCGGTCGCTGCGGAGCTCGATCCTGCGATCGAGGCCGTCGGCCAGCGCGGCCCCAAGCACGGGATTGCCGAGGTCGTCGCATGGGCCAGCCCCAGCGACGACGGCCAGCTGCGCTCGCGGGTCGAGGTCGACGAGCTGCGAGATGTCGGCGGCGACCATGTCGCGGTCGCCGCGCGGCGCCAATGGCGCTGTGTCGAAGGCGACGAGCTCGCCGACGAGACTCCGTTCGGCGTCCTGTTCGAGCTGCGTGACGGCAAGGTCTATCGCTGGCGACAAGACTACGACTCGATCGTCGCGGCGATCGAAGCGATTCCGGCGGAGCGCAAGCGCGTGTAGGCCGCGGTCGGCTGTACGCTGCGGCGGATGGCCGATGCACCAGCGAAGGAGGTCGTGAGCGAGCGGATCGCCGAGATCCGCCAGGGCTTGACCCGGCTTGCGGACTACCTTTGACCCGGCGCGGCTCGAAGCACAGGTAACCGAGCTCGAGGCGGAGATGGGGGCACCGGGCTTCTGGGACGACCAGGAGCGCGCGGCGAAGACCTCGGCTGCCCACGCGCGTTCGCTGAAGCGCCTCGAAACCTTTCGAGGACTCGAATCCGACACAGACGATCTCGGCGAGCTGGCGGAGATGGCAGCGCAGGACACGGAGCTCGCCGACGAGCTCGATTCCCAGCTCGACTCGATCGAATCGCGTCTCGGCGAGCTCGAGGAGGCGAGGCTGTTCGCCGGGGAGTACGACGGCGGCGATGCGGTCGTCACCGTTCGCGCCGGCGCCGGCGGCACCGATTCGCAGGACTGGGCCGAGATGCTCGTGCGCATGTATCTGCGCTGGGCCGAGCGCCGCGGCTTCGTCGTCGAGATGAAGGAGGCCTCGGAGGGCGAGGAGGCCGGGATCAAATCGGCGACCTTCATCGCCAAGGGCGAGAACGCCTACGGTCTTTTCGCCGCCGAGCGCGGTGTCCACAGGTTGGTGCGAATTTCTCCCTTCGACTCGCAGTCGCGCCGCCATACGGCATTCGCCCAGGTCGACGTCGCGCCGCTGGTCGACGACGCGGTCAACGTCGAGATCGACGAGGAGGACCTGCGCGTCGACACCTACCGAGCCTCCGGCGCCGGGGGCCAGCATGTCAACAAGACCGATTCCGCGGTTCGGATCACCCACCTGCCGACTCAGATCGTCGTCCAGTGCCAAAACGAGCGCTCGCAGCTTCAGAACAAGGCGACGGCGATGAAGCTGCTGCAGTCGCGGCTGCTCGAAGAAGAGGAACGAAAGCGAGCCGCCGAGCTTGCGCATGAGCGCGGCGAGCAGAAAGCCGTCGAGTGGGGCTCGCAGATCCGCAGCTACACCCTTCACCCCTCGACCAGAGTCAAGGACCACCGCACGGGCATGGAGGTCGGCGACGCCAATCGCGTCCTCGACGGCGACCTCGACGGGTTTATCCGCGAGTACCTGCTCTCGGCGGCTCGTGACCGCTCCTAGAACCAACTAGCGACGATCGAGGCCCGCTCCCGCCGCAACGGCTTGCGGCGCCGGTACGGTTCAGCGATGGCGGTGAGCATCGCGGTAGGCGTATCGGATGAGCTCGATCCGGTCGAGGCATTTGCCGCTGCCGCCGACTCGGCGGCCACAGGCCTCGGCGCTCGTTGTGACCTCGCCATCGTCTTCGCGGCCGCGCCCCATCTCGGTCATGCGAAGACGATCCTCTCCGAGGTCCACTCGCGCCTCGCGCCCCGCTCGCTGATCGGCTGTGGGGCCGGCGGCGTCCTCGGCGGCGGTCGCGAGATGGAGTCCGGTCCGGGCGCGGCGGTGTGGGCCCTTTCGGCTCCGGGGGGTGAGATCTGCACGCATCACTTCGAAGTCGAGCCGGCCGACGGGGGCCGCACGCTGAACGGCCTACCCGAGCCCGAGGGACTGGGCGAGGCGCTGGTCGTGCTCGCCGATCCCTACACCTTCAGCGCTGAGGCACTGCTCTCGGTCCTGAACGAGAGCCGCCCGGGAATGCCCGTCCTCGGCGGCCTTTCGAGCGCCGCCGCCGGGGGCTCGGCGGTGCTGTTTCGGGAGGGGGATGTCCTTCACGGCGGTGCCGTCGCCTGCTCGTTGGACGGCGTCGCGATGGTTCCCTGCGTGTCGCAGGGGGCGACCCCGATCGGCCCCGAGATGACGGTCACCTCGGCGAGCGCCAACCTGATCGAGGAGCTCGCGTCACAACCGGCGATCGTGCGGCTGCGCGATGCGATCGCCGGTCTCGACCCCGAGCAGCAGCGACTGGTGGCGCAGGGGCTGATGCTCGGCATCGTCATCGACGAGAACCAGCCCGAGTACGAGCGCGGCGACTTTCTCGTGCGCCCGATCATCGGTGCCGATCCCGACAAGGGCACGCTCGCGCTTGGCGATCGCATCCGCGTCGGGCAGACGGTGCGCATGCACGTGCGCGACGGGGCCACCGCCGATCAGGACCTGCGCAATGCGCTGCGCGCACAGTCGTTGGCCCTGGGAGAGCAGGGCGCCGCGGGAGCGCTGCTGTTCACCTGCAACGGTCGCGGCTCGAACATGTTCGACGTCCCCGACCACGACGCCGGTGCGCTCGATGACGCGCTCGGCGCCCCCGCCGCGGGCTTTTTCTGCGCTGGGGAGATCGGGCCCGTCGGAGGGCGCAACTTCCTTCACGGTTTCACCGCGACGATGGCCGTGTTCCCGAGGGCCAGTTGAGCCGGCAGCAGAGCGCCGGCTTTGAAACGGGATCGGTGAGCGAGCTCGTTGCCCGGGCGCTTGCGGAGGACATCGGCTCGGGCGACGTCACCTCGCTTGCGATCGTGCCCGAAGCGGCGCGGGCCGAGGCGCGCATCGTGCAGAAGCAGCCGGGAGTCGTCTACGGCCTCGATCTCGCGCGGGAGGTGTTCTCTCAGGTCGGCGCCGAGCATTTCGAAGCGCTCGAGACCGAGGCCGGGTGGAGAGACACGGTGCCCGTCGACATCGTCACGATCACCGGTCCGTCGCGCGCCCTGCTCGCGGGCGAGCGCACCGCGCTCAACCTGCTCGGCCATCTCTCCGGGATCGCAACGTTGACAGCAGCATTCGTCGAGCGCGTGCGCGACAGCGGCGCAGAGATCCTCGACACACGCAAGACGACGCCGGGACTGCGGCTGCTCGAGAAGGCCGCCGTGGTGGCGGGCGGGGGGGTGAACCACCGCGTCGGCCTCCACGACGCGATCCTGATCAAGGAGAACCACCTCGCGATCGCCGGGGGCCTGCTGCGTGCGGTCGAGCTCGCCCGCGCCGCTCATCCCGAGCTCGAGATCGAGGTCGAGTGCAGTAGCGCGGATGAGGTCGCCCAGGCGCTGGCGCTGGGCGCGGAGCGCCTGCTCTTGGACAACATGGACGAGGCGGGGCTGCTGGCCGCTGTCGCCGCCCGAGATGAGGCCGGAAGCGACGCCAAGCTCGAGGCTTCGGGCGGCATCACGCTGTCCAACGCAGCCGCCGTCGCGGCCACCGGAGTCGATCAGATCTCGGTCGGTGCGCTAACGCACTCGGCGCCCGCGCTCGACTTCAGCCTCCTGCTCGAACCTGAACGCACGCACTGACCGGTCGCTGCGGTCCGCGCACTCGCCTCACTTCAGCAACCGCGACAGTCGCCGGTCGGCGAGCACGCGTCCGCCGGTTTGGCATTGCGGGCAGTAGTTGGTCTGGTGCTCGGCGAAGTAGACGGCTTTGATCGTGGTGCCGCATCGCGGGCAAGGCTCGCCCTCGCGGCGGTGCACCTTGAGCGGCATCGGCAGCTTGTCGGGAACCTGCTCGCCGATAAGCCGCTCGTACTCGTCGATGGCCGACCCGAGGACCGCAAGTCCACCATGTAGCCGCTCGACCTCGTCGGCGTCGAGGTCCTTGCCCTTCTTGAATGGCGCCAGCTTCGCCTCCCAGAGGATCTCGTCGACCCACGAGCGCCCGATGCCCGAGATCGTGCGCTGGTCGCGCAGCATCGGATGCAGGTGGCGTGGCTGGGTTATCGCCTTCGCCAACTCGGCCGGCGGTGGTGCCGGCCACGCCTCGGGTCCGAGCGTCGCGACCATCTCGTCGGACTCGATCTCAGACGTCCTCATCAACTTCGCCCAGGCGCGCTGCTTGGTGCCGAACTCGCGCAGGCGCAGCTCGCGTCCGTCGGCGAGGCGGATCAGGATCCGCGAACGGCGGTCCTTGAGCGAGGCCCGCTTTTCGAACACCTGCAGGCGCCCGGCCGACATCAGGTGAACCAGCAGCGAGTGCTCGCCGCTGAGGTCCAGGACGAACATCTTGCCGATCCGCCGGGCAGCTTCGAAGCGCGCACCGACGAGGCCCGTGATCGGCGGAGTCACGCTCTTGACCGCGACCATTCCCGGTGTCAGTACCGATTCGATCTCGGCTCCGGCCAGCGCCGCACTCAATCTCCGTGCCGTGATCTCGACTTCGGGCAGCTCAGGCATCCTGCGCAGTAAACTGTGCCGCAGTCATTCGCTCTCACTGATGCCGGTCAACGGACCCGCAGCCAGGAAGCGAACATACGACGAAGGATGGCGCTGATGCAGGAGCTGCCGACGCTTCAACCGATTACGAACGCGGACCTTTCGCGAGAGGAGATCGCGCGCCTGTCCGCGGAGGTGCGGGGGCTCGCCGCCGAGCGAAACGCGGTCATCCTCGCCCACAACTACCAGGTGCCGGAGGTTCAGGACGTGGCCGACCACATGGGCGACTCGCTCGGGCTCTCGCGCGAGGCGGCCTCGACCGACGCCGAGGTGATCGTCTTCTGCGGCGT
>JBKJXG010000376.1:0-3084 GCA_046716525.1 Solirubrobacterales bacterium | reverse complement strand
GAATCGAGAACTGGGATCCGCCGCATCGTTTCACCGACCTGCAGCTATCGGGTCCATATGCGCTCTGGCACCACACCCATGAGTTCGAAAGCGAAGGCGCCGCAACCGTCATTCGCGACCGGGTCCGCTACCGGATCGGCTACGGATCGCTGGGCAGCCTGGCTCAGCGACTCTTCGTATTCCGAGACCTGGAGAAGATCTTCGACTACCGTCGGCGGGCGACCGCCGAGCTGATCGCACGCGAGGCGAGCAGCGGCCGGCTTGCACGATCTCCCGCTACGTGAAAGAAAGAGGAGTGCGCGGCGTCAGTCGCGAGAAACCCGACCGAGGAGGAAGACCAGATGCCGACGTACATCATGCTGACCAAGCTCACCTCTGACGGCGTCAAGACGATCAAGGACAATCCCGCCCGGGTCCATGAGGTCAACAAGGAGGTCGAGCAGATTGGAGTCAAGGTCGTGAGCCAATGGGCGACCTTGGGGGCCTACGACTTCATCACCGTCGTCGATGCGCCCGACGAGGGCACGATGGCCAAGCTCTCGATCGAGATGGGCTCGCGCGGCTCGGTCATGAATGAGACGCTGACCGCGATTCCGGCTGAGGAGTTCACAAAGTCTCTATGAGAGTTCTCGTCGTTGGTTCGGGTGGGCGCGAGCATGCGATCGTGCGCGCGCTGGCGCGGTCGAGCCCGGCGCCGGAGCTGCTCTGCGCCCCCGGCAACGCTGGAATCGCCGCCGAGGCTCGCTGTCTCGACGTCTCCGGCGTCGAGGAGATCGTCGCGGCGGCGGCGCAGCACGCATGCGACCTCGTCGTCGTCGGCCCAGAGGCCCCCTTGGTCGATGGCCTGGTCGACGCGCTCGAGGACGGCGGGATCGCGGCGTTCGGTCCCACCGCCGAGGTGGCCCGGCTCGAGGGCTCGAAGGTTCACGCCAAGGCGTTGATGGCTGAAGCTGGCGTGGCGACCGCGAGCCACACGGTGCTCCGGGACCGCGACGAGGCGCTCGGCCAGCTCTCGTGCGCCTCCTATCCCACCGTGCTCAAGGCCGACGGGTTGGCCGCGGGCAAGGGCGTGATCATCTGTGAGACCGAGGCCGAGGCGCGAGAGGCCGTCGAGGCGTTCTTCGTCGAGCGACGCTTCGGCGCGACCAAGGTGGTGCTGGAGGAGTTCCTCGACGGCGAGGAGCTCTCGCTGCTGGCCCTGTGTGACGGCACCAACGTCGTCGCGCTTGCGCCGGCACAGGACTACAAGCGGATCTTCGATGACGGGCAGGGACCCAACACAGGTGGCATGGGCAGTTACTCGCCCGTGGCGGGCTGGGACCCCGAGCGCGTCGAGGAGATCGTCGACAGCGTCCACCGCCCCGTCGTCGAGCTGATGGCCAAGCGAGGCACTCCTTTTCACGGCGTGCTCTATGCCGGCCTGATGCTGACCTCTGCCGGGCCGAAGGTCCTCGAGTTCAACACACGTTTCGGCGATCCCGAGACCCAGGCGGTGCTGCCGAGGCTGCGAAATGACCTGCTCGACCTCTTCCTCCGAGCCCGCGAGCCAGGCGGCCTCGAATCCGCCCGAGCCGAGTTCGCCGACGACTGGGCCGTTACCGTCGTCCTCGCCTCGGCCGGCTATCCCGCGAGCTCCTCAAAAGGTGACCTGATCACGGGGCTCGATGCGATCGAAGACGGCATCGAGGTGACCCACGCGGCCACAGCGCGAACTGAAGCGGGCATCGTCACCGCAGGCGGTCGGGTGCTCAACGTGACCGCGCTCGGTGCAACCTTGGACGCTGCGCGAGAGCGCGCCTACGAAGCGGCCGCCATGATCGAGTTCGACGGCAAGCAGATGCGGACGGACATCGCCGCCGCTGCGAGCACTGGCGCGACAGCGAGATAGGAGCCAAGACCAAGTGGAGATCCAGGAACCAAACACCGAGAGCGATATCGAGGTGACCAGCAGCGAGCCGCCGGAGACGATGCCCGGAGTCGAAGCCGTTTTCGAGGAGATTGAGGTCGACGCGCCGCGCGTCGGCATCATCATGGGCTCCAAGAACGACAAACCGAAGATGCAGCCGGCGGGGCAGGCGCTCCAAGACGCGGGGGTGATGTACGAGGTCCGCGTGATGAGTGCTCACCGAGATCCCGAGAAGGTCCGTGAGTACTGCCACGCGGCGCGCATGCGTGGTCTCAGGGTAATCATCGCCGGCGCCGGCATGTCCGCAGCGCTGCCCGGCGTGGTCGCGGCGCACACGGACCTCCCGGTGATCGGCGTGCCGATCCTGGGCAAGAGCCTCGGCGGCCTCGACGCCCTGCTTTCCGCGGTGCAGATGCCGCCAGGCGTGCCGGTCGCATGCGTCGCCATCGACGGCGCCAAGAACGCGGGCTTGCTCGCTTTGCGAATCCTCACCTCATAGTGATCGCCCGCTACACCCGACCCGAGATCGGCGCCGTCTGGTCAGACGAGCGCCGCATGCAGGGCTGGCTCCAGGTGGAGCTCGCAGCAACCGATGCCTGGGCCGATGCCGGCAAGGTGCCGGCCGACGTCGCGGCTCTATCTCGCGAGCGTGCCTCGTTCACAGTCGAAGCCGTGAAGGAGCGTGAGCGCACGACGAATCACGACGTCGCCGCCTTCGTCGATGTCGTCGCGGCATCGATCGGCGAGGAGGGTCGCTGGATCCACTACGGCCTCACGTCCTCCGACGTGCTCGACACCGCGCTCGGGCTCCAGCTCGCCGAGGCCGGCGCGATCGTCGTCAGCGGCGCCGTCGCCTACCGCGACGCTCTCGTCGCCAAAGCACGCGAGCACGCGAGCACGCTGTGCGTCGGCCGCACGCACGGTGTCCATGCCGAGCCAACCACGTTCGGCCTGCGGCTCGCCGGCTTTGCCTTCGAAGCGGATCGCAACCTCGAGCGCCTGCGCGTTGCGTTCGAGCGGGCAACGGTAGGCAAGCTTTCCGGGGCGGTCGGTACCTACGCCTCGATCCCGCCCGCCGTCGAGATGGCCGTGATGAAGCGGCTCGGGCTGCGGGCCGAGGACGTCTCGACCCAGGTGGTGCCCCGCGACCGCCACGCCGAGGTCCTGCAAGCGGTCGC
>JBKJXG010000375.1:0-3379 GCA_046716525.1 Solirubrobacterales bacterium | reverse complement strand
CCTTGTAGGCGATAACGCGATAGCGATTCGCCCCGTCGAGCTCATACAGCGTCGCCAGCTCGGACATCGCCTCTGCGATCTCTGCGTTGCGCATCTCGCTTCAACAATAGATTGCACGGGTGTCTCCAAACGCCCCAGTGTGGCTGGTCCTGCCTACCTACAACGAGGCCGAGAACCTCGAAGCCATGGTCGCCGCCGTGCGCGCGCATCTGCCCACGACCGAGCGGCGAGTGCTGGTCGTCGACGACGCCTCGCCGGACGGGACCGGTGAGATCGCCGACCGCCTCGCCGCCGCTCACGATGACGTTTCGGTTCTCCATCGTGCGCGCAAGGGCGGCATCGGCCCCGCCTACGTCGCCGGCTTTCGCCAAGCGCTCGACGCCGGCGCAGAGCTGATCGCGCAGATGGACGCGGACTTCTCCCACGATCCTGCGGATTTGCCGCGCCTGATCGCTGCGGTCGGCGATGCCGATCTGGCCGTCGGCTCTCGTTACGTCGAAGGTGGGGGTGTGGCGCAATGGGGCCCGACCCGGCGATTGATCAGCCGCGGCGGTAGTGCCTACGCCCGCGCCATCCTCGGCGTCAGGGTGAACGACCTCACCGCCGGGCTCAAGGTCTACCGGCGCGAGGTTCTGCAGGGCATCGACCTGGAGACGATCGCATCGATCGGCTATGCGTTTCAGGTCGAGACCACCTATCGCGCCGTGAAGGCGGGCTTTCGCGTCGTCGAGGTGCCAATCGTCTTTCGCGACCGCCGCGTCGGCGAGTCGAAGATGAGCGGAGCGATCGTCTGGGAAGCAGCTATGCGCGTGCCGCTCATGCGCTTGCGTCGCTGCACTACTGGTCCGGCGAGGCGCATATAGTCGAAGCACGCGTAAAGGGCGTGCGCGAGCTCGTACTATATTTTGTGAAGTAACGTCTCGGTTGGTCGATCGACTGACCGCTACTACCAAGCAGACGATGGGTTAGGAGACCGACGTGACAGGCAAGCTCCCCGACGTGACCGACGCGACATTCCAGGCCGACGTGCTGGAGTCCGACTCCCCCGTCCTGGTCGACTTCTGGGCCCCGTGGTGCGGCCCGTGCCGCGTCGTGCATCCGATCCTCGAAGAGATGGCGGGTGAGCGCGACGACATCACGATCCTCAGCCTCAACGTCGATGACAACCAGCAGACGGCGGCGCGCTACGAGGTGCTCTCGATTCCAACCCTGATCCTCTTTCGCGACGGCGCCGAGGCCAAGCGCGTCGTCGGCGCCTTGCCGAAGAAGCGCTTGGAAGCAGAGCTCGAGCCGGCGCTGGTGTCGGGATGAGTCGGGCGAGGGCGGCGATCGCCGTCGCGTTGATCGCAGCCCTGGTGGGTGCCTTTGCCCTTGCTTCGAGCGCGCTGGCCGGCGGCTCGACGACGATCGCGGTCGGCGACGACTTCTTCTCGCCGTCGAGCACGACGATCTCGAAGGGAACCAAGGTCAAGTTCAAATGGGTCGGCGACAGCAAGCACGATGTCGTCAAGAAGAAGGGACCGGGCCGAGGTTTCTCCTCGGGCATCACCGATCAGCAAGGGGTCAACTTCACCAAGAAGTTCAAGAAGACCGGGACCTACAAGCTGATCTGCTCGATCCACAAAGAGGACATGAAGCTGACGCTCAAGGTCCAGTAGCCCTGGGCCTAGCGGTGCGGCGTCGCGAGGAGCCGCGCAGCGTTCAGTCGCACCGCCTCGCTCAAGCTCGCGCCACCTCGATCCGCAACTCGGCGCCGTCGATCGTCGCCGTGATCCCGCCCTCGCCGGCGTAGCTGACCGATGTCGCCAGGGTCTCGCCGGCGACGTATTGCTCGTGCGCACGCGCCGCCTCGAGCAGCTGTGGGTCACCGCCCAGGCTCAGCTGAACCCCGTCGGTGACGTCCAGCCCCCCCAGCGTGGGGGCGTTCTGGATCGCATGGACGATCTCGCGCGCGCGGCCTTCCCGGCGCAGCTCGTCGTCGAGCTCGAGCGCGAGCGCGACGGCGCGTCCCGCCTCGACCTCGACCTCGTAACCATCGAGCGGCTGCATCACGAGCACGAGGTCGTCGGGCTCGAGCGAATGGTCATGGCCGTCGATGTTGACGCCGATCCTGCGCTCGCCGCGTATCGCCTCGGCGGCGTGACCAGGGTCCAGCGACTCGATCGCCGCGGCAACCTGGGGCATCGCCTTGCCGAAGCGCGGTCCCAGGGTGCGGTAGTTCGGCTTGACCGAGTACGAGACCAACTCGCCCTCCTCGGAGACGAACTCGAGCTCCTTCACGTTGAGCTCGGCTGAGACGATCTCCGACAGGCGCTCGATCTCGACGCGCTCGGCCTCGGTCGCGACGATCACGGCCGTTCGCAAGGGCTGGCGCATCTTCACCTTCGCCTGTGCACGGGCGGCGCGACCGAGCTCGATTGCGCGCATCGCCGCTTCCACTCCAACCTCGAGCTCGCGGTCTTCGAGCTCGGCGACGGGCTCGGGGAAATCGCAAAGGTGGACGGAGTCGGTATCGGGGCTGAGGTTGGCGTAGATCTCGTCCGCGATGAACGGCGTGAACGGAGCAAGCAGCTTCGAGACCTCGACCAGGCAATGGCGCAGCGTCTGAAAGGCCGCGAGGTCGCCGTCCCAGAAGCGCCTGCGGTTGAGTCGCACGTACCAGTTCGAGAGCTCGTCGACGTACGCGGCGATCGCTTGGCCCGCGGAGGTGCAGTCGTAGTCGTCCATGCGCTCGATCACCGTGCGGGCGAGGCCCTGCAGGCGCGAGATCGCCCATTTGTCGAGCTCGTGAGTGGCGCCGGCAAGCGCGGCGACATCGTCGAGCGAGAGCTCCTCGGCGTTCGCGTAGAGCACCCAGAACGAGTACGTGTTCCACAGCGTCAACATGAACTGGCGCACCGACTCGCCGACCGTGTCGGCCGAGAAGCGGTAGCCGGCCCAGGGCTGCTGAGTGCTCAGGTAGTACCAACGAAAGGCATCGGCGCCATGGGCGTCGAGCACCGACCAGGGATCGACGACGTTGCCCTTGGACTTCGACATCTTCTGGCCGTCGGGGTCGAGGATGAGGCCGAGGCAGACGCAGTTGCGAAAGTCAGACTGGTCGAAGATCAGGGTCGAGATCGCAAGCTGGGAGTAGAACCAGCCGCGGGTCTGGTCCTGCGCTTCGCAGATGTAGTCGGCGGGGAAGCGCTCGCGAAACTCCTTCTCACCCTCGAACGGGTAATGGAACTGCGCAAACGGCATTGAGCCCGAGTCGTACCAGGTGTCGATCACCTCGGGGACACGGCGCATCTCGCCGCCGCAGCCGGCGCACCCGATGACGACGTCGTCGATGCAGGGACGGTGGAGATCGCCGGGAACCTCGCCACCGCGCTCGCGC
>JBKJXG010000374.1:0-3117 GCA_046716525.1 Solirubrobacterales bacterium | reverse complement strand
CGACCAGACCGAGGCGATGACGCTCGGCGACCGCGTCGCCGTGATGCGCGCCGGCGAGCTGCAGCAGGTCGGCACGCCCGCCGAGCTCTACAAGGACCCGGCGAACCTGTTCGTCGCCGGCTTCATCGGCTCCCCGGCGATGAACTTCCTCCCGGCCAAGGTCGAAGGCGACCGGCTCAAGTTGCCGATCGGCGAGGTCGCCCTGCCCGAAGGCGCCCGTGGCGAGCTCGGCGGCTCCGGCGGCTCACGTGACGTGATCGCCGGCATCCGCCCCGAGAGCTTCGAGGACGCCAAGCTCGTCGGCGACGATGTCCGCGGCAGCGGCGCCACCTTCACGGCGAAGGTCGACGTTGTCGAGTCGATGGGGTCAGAGCTCTACGCGTATTTCGAGGTCGGCTCCGACGCGACCGTCGAGTCCGCCGAGCTCGCCGAGCTCGCCGAGGACTCGGGCGCGGGAGAAGTCCCCGGCGACCAGGGGCAGATCGTCGCTCGCCTCGACCCCGAGAGTGGTGTCACGCGCGGCGAGGAGGCCGAGGTCTGGTTCGACGCGACCAAGATCCACCTGTTCGATTCGGAAACCGGCGCGAGCTTGACCCGCGCCAGCACCGAGATCGACGGCGGCACCGGCGGCGAGCCGAGGCGCGACGACGACGACGCCGCCGCTTAGCGGCTCAGCAATTCGGCGGCTTAGCAACGCCGACCGCGCTCGCCAACTCGCAATAGGCGGGCTTCGCCGATCCGTTGGGACGCAGGACGCCGAAACCCGAGACCTTGCTGCCGTCGCCGTTGTCGAAGAGGCGACTGACGATCACGGATGAGACGCTTGCCAGGCGCGAAGCGACGACGAAGCTCGAACTGAGGGCCTCGGCCTGCTCGGCCTCGCTGTAGCTCGTCGTGCTGTAAGAGAGCTGGGTCAAGGCGATCGGCAGGGCCACCCCGCCGTCGGCAAGCGCGTCCTCGATCGACTTGATCTGCACACGCAGCCGACCGAGGTAGCCGTCGGTGGGATCGTTACCGGACTTGAACGGCACCTCGGTGACGGCATGAAAGCCAATCGCGTCGGCCGCCTTGATCCCACCCTGGGCGACGGCTTGGCGGACGAACTCCGAGAACTCGAGCTTGTCCGGCGACGCGGCGCCTGGCGCGAGCCCGCCGGAGATCACCTGGACCCCGGTGCCCGTGGCGTCGACCGCCGCGACCGTCTGACCGACGAGCTCAGAGAACAGCGCCGGGTCCGGTGTCGTCCCCCAGAACTTGCCGTTGGGCTCCAGCCAGACCTCGATCGCCGCCGAATCGGGATAACGCTTGGCGATCTCGGCGGCGGCTTTCGCGTAATCGTCGATTGCCGCGTTCGAGGGTGGGTTGAGCTCGGAACAAGCGGTGGAACTCGCCCAACAAGGCGCGTTGATGAAGGTCCACACAGGCCGCACCCCGACCGCGCGAAACTGCGTCGCGAGGATGTCGGAGAACGACAGTCCCAGGCGGTCTGTGGATTCTCACCCGGCGTTGGTTGATTCGGCTGAAGCGTGTTCCAGAAGAGGTCCTCACGCGCGATCGTCGCGCCTCCGGCAGCTGCCTCGGTGAACAGTGTGTGGGTGCTGAAGTCCTCGAAGTAACCGAAGCCGATCGCTCGTCGCTGTTCGAGCAGCGGCGCCTGAGCCTCGAGGTTGTTGTTGCACGGCCCAATCCGCTTCACCTTCTTGCCGCGCTTGTCGATCACCGCCGTTCCCTGGCAGCGAAACGGCACGATCCCGGGCGCCTCGCCCTGTGCCGCCCAGCTGCACTTGAACTTGCCCGGCTTCCGCTTGCAGCTCGACACCTTTATCCGCGGCTTGGATGTGGGCTGTGCGAGGCCGGCCACGCCAGCCCCGGGGATCTGCTTCTTGACGGCGGCCTTGGTCGTCTTCACCGCCTTCTTCTTCGCCTTGCTCGCCGCGGTGGCGGCGTCGCCGATAGCGACGGGTCCCAGCGCCGTCAGCAATGCCAATGCCGAAAGCAAACCCCCGAGCCGCACGCGTCGGGCCGGAGCTGACACCGCCACTGAAGTCACTGCCCTTGCCTCCTGCACTCGATCCACCAACGCCTGCATCATCGCACGCGCGACGAGCTCGCAGTCGGCGGCAGCGTTAGTTGAGGTCGCTTCTGAGCCGCTGCTCGAACGTGTCCTGGCTGCCCGAGGTGTGGTCGAGCTCCGCGCGCAGGCGCTCGATCACATCGTCGTTCCAGTCATGGGTTCGCAGCAATAGATATCGCAGGCTGACGACTCGCGCGTAGGCCTCGGTTTCGGTCGTTCCGCGCCTTGTCAGCTCGGCCTCGGCGATCATCTCGGTCACCGGCAGGTAGTCCTCGTGAAACCAGGCCTCGGCGACCTCCTCGCGAGTCATGAACTCGCCGCGGGCCTGCATCACCCTGAATCCCCAGGCCTCGACCCCTTCGGCAAGCCCGGCGTAATCCCAGCCGTTTCGCATCGAGATCCGCGAGCGATGTTCGCGTTTGAGCGGCACCCGCTCGAAGAACAGGCGCTCGTGGCTTTTCAGGGGCAGGTCGGCGAGCGTGATCTCGCGATCGCCGCCGATTGCGGTCTTGATCTCGGTTACTTGGGCGTCGATCTTGTCGAGGCCGAGGTGGCGGGCGACTGAGACGCGATGGTGGCCGTCGCGGACGAAGTGAAGATCGCCGATGCGATACACGTCGATCGGCGGTAGCGACTTGCCGCGGCGCGTCGCCTCGGCGATGCCCTGCCAGCGGCCGCGAAGCCGGGCGGTCTTCGGGCGGAACTCGCGATCGAACTCGCGCTCGCGATCGACCGAGCCGACGATCGAGTCGAGCTCGATCGTCTGCAGCCCGAGACGTTTCTCGCCGCGGTTGCCGAGCGCCGCGATGACTTCGTCGAATGGAAGCACGACACCGACCTCGCCCGGTTCGCCGCGCAGGCGCGCGCGCAGGCGTGAGAGCTGCTGGCGCCTTCGCGCCCGGCTGAAATCCGTTTCTGCGTCCTGCTTGGGGTTGCCGGTGTCCACGGGTTTCAGATTAGTCCGCGCCGGCCGCGCTAGTTCTACGCACGTGGCCGTCCGCGCCGGCGGCGTCCGTTACGTCGCCTGGCTTGTCGGCCTGATC
>JBKJXG010000373.1:0-3013 GCA_046716525.1 Solirubrobacterales bacterium | reverse complement strand
CGCCCGGAGCGCTTCACCGGCTTGCGTCCCGACGAGCCGCCGCGGGTGGCGCGAACGACCGCCACGGTGGCCGCTCCGGCGACCAGACCCCCGGCAGCGGCGGCGACAGCACTGCCGACCCCGCCGCGCCAGGACGAGACGTCGGTCGACGCGTCGACCGTCACCGGAAGCGGCCGCGCGGCGAACTCGGAATCCTCGCCTTCGAGGTCGGGCATCTCCACGGCCTCCGTCTCGAGCACTTGCTCCCTCATCGCCATCTACTTTACCCCCGCGTCAAGCGGTGCTGCCGCAGGCTCGCTCAGAGCCAGGTGATAGATCCGGTACTTCTGCACGATCTTGCCGCCCATCCCCTCCATGGCGCGGTTCATCGGATCATTGGTCTCGAGGATCCAGCCCATATGGCCCCCGAGGGGGCCGGGGCCGGCCGCCGTCTGGACATGGCGCTCGTACAGGGCGGCTGCAACACCGAGGTGCTGGTGCTCGCTCTTGACGCCGAGCGCGAAGACCCGGAGGCGGTCGATGTACTTCTTTCGGCGCAGAAAGTGCCACCAGCCCAACGGCAGCACGCGGCCGTTCATCTTCGCCAGCGCCTGCTCGACGTCGGGCAACGTCAGCGCCGCGCCGACCACCTCTCCGTCCTTCTCGGCGATCATCGCCCAGTTCTCGTCCAGCACCGGCTTCAGGTTCTTGGCCTGGAAGGCGATTTCGGCCTCGGTGATCGGAACGAAGCCCCAGTTACGCCCCCAGGCCTCGTTGTAGACGGCCATGAAGCGCCCGATCTCGGCCTCCATGTCACGTTTTCGCATCGGCCGCAGGACGACGCCCTTGTCGCGAGACTCCTGCGCCGCCGCGTGGATCAGCGGGTGCATCTCGGTGCCTTCCTTGAGCTCGCCGAACCACAGCGACCACATCAGCAGATCGATCTGCTTGCCGAGGCCGTGGCCTTCGATCAAGCGTTGGTAGTGAGGCGGATGCCATGGCTCGAGGATCATCGACGGCTCGTCGAAACCCTCGATCAGAATCCCGCACTCGTCGTTCATCGTGAAATCCATCGGGCCGAGCATGCGCTCGCGACCGCGCTGGCGCAGCCAGTCGGACGCGGCATCGAGCAAGGCTCCGGCAACGGCGGCGTCGTCGACGGTGTCGAAGAAGCCGAACATGCCGTCGCTGCCGCCCTGGTAGGAGTCCCAGCGGTAGTCGATGTGGGCCGTGATTCGGCCGACGACCTCCCCACCGCGCTCGGCAAGCAGGAATTGCGCCTCGGAATGCTCGAACCAGGGGTTCTTTGCCTGGTCGAGAAACTGCCGGCGCTCGAAGCGAAGCGGCGGCACCCATTGCGGATCGTCGCGGCGAAGGCGATAGGGCAGTTCGATGAACGCCTTCAGATCGCGCCTGCCCGCGACCTCTCGGATGGAGACGTCCGTCACGGGGCGGAACCTACACTCCTACCGATGAGCGAAACGACTCGAGCCCCAGTCGACGTCTTCGAGAAGGCCCGCAACCACGACCGCAAGGAGCTGCTCGAGATCGCCAAGCAGGGCGACATGCTGCCCTATTTCAGGGTCATGACCTCGCAGGCCGGGCCGGTCGTCGAGATGGAGGGACAGGAGACGATCATGCTCGGCTCCAACAACTATCTCGGCCTCACCGACGACTCCCGAGTCAAAGACGCCGCCCGCCAGGCGCTCGAGACCTATGGGACCGGGCTCACCGGGTCGCGGCTGCTCAACGGCACGACTCCGCTTCATCTCGACCTCGAGCGCGAGCTCGCCGAGTGGATGGAGACCGAGGAGGCGATCGTCTTCACGACCGGCCATCAGGCCAACGCGGGCACGATCGGCACGATCCTCGGACCCGGCGACACGGTGATCTGCGATTCCGCCGATCACGCCTCGATTCTCGACGGCTGCAAGCTCTCGGGGGCGAAGCTGCGGCCGTTTCGGCACAACCAGATGCCAAAGCTCGAGCGCATGCTCGACCGTGGCGCTGGCGACGGTGGCGGCGTCATGGTCGTCGTCGATGGTGTCTTCTCGATGGAGGGCGACCTCTGCAACCTTCCGGAGATCGTCGAGCTATGCGAGCGCTTCGGAGCTCGCCTGATGGTCGACGAGGCACATGCGGTCGGCGTGCTCGGCGTCCGCGGCGCCGGCACCTGCGAGCTGTACGGGCTCGAGGACCGCGTCGATCTGCGCATGGGCACCTTCTCCAAGAGCCTCGCCTCGTGTGGCGGTTTCATCGCCGGGCCCGCCGACGTGATCGAGTATCTGCGAATCGCCTCCCGCCCGTTCATATTCACCGCCTCGGCCGTTCCCGCCGCCGTCGGTGCCGCGCTCGGCGCGCTGCGCGTGATCCGCAGCGAGGGCGATCAGCTGATGGCGCGGCTGCTCGACAACGCCCGCTACCTGCGCCAGGGCTTTCGCGAGCTCGGACTCGTTGTGATCGAGCCCGGGACACTGCCCGACGGCAGCGAGGCGACCACGCCGGTTGTGCCCGTGGTGGTTGGAGAGGACTACCAGGCAGCGTTGCTGTGGAAGGCCCTGTTCGACGCAGGCGTCTACACCAATGTCGCCATCCACCCCGCGGTCCCCCCGGGCGAAGCGTTGCTACGCACCTCGCTGATGGCGACACACGAGCGCGCGCACCTCGATCGCGCGCTCGAGACCTTCGCCAAGGTGATCGCGGACTTCCCCCAGCTGCCCCGAGCCTGATTTCTCTCCCCCTCAGGGGGGAGAAAAGCCTTGTCCAGTTCTGGACAAGCTCGTCCTTTCGAAAAAAAAGGTGCTCGTAGCGAACGCCGGGGGGCGGATTGCGCGGGTTGTGAGTTGACGCCGCGGAGTCGTTGACCGTAGGTTGATCACACGCCGAACGCACCTGGGGGCAGGGAGCGGTCGGGACATCAAAGAGAGATAGTGCTCTCGTCCCTTCCCACCCCGAGCGGCATTGATCCGCTGGGTTCGTCGCGGTGCCCGATATTCCACTAAACCGTCAATCCTCTAAGGAGTGAGAGAATGGA
>JBKJXG010000372.1:0-4610 GCA_046716525.1 Solirubrobacterales bacterium | reverse complement strand
GCCGTGGGCGATCTGGTCTCCGACGGCGACACGGTCGTCATCCTCGAGTCGATGAAGTTGGAGATGCCCGTCGAGGTTGAAGACGACGGCAAGGTTGCCGAGATCAGGTGCGAGAAAGGCCAGTCCGTCCAGGAAGGCGACGTCTTGGTCGTGCTCGAATGAGCGCGACCAAGCACGAGTGCCTGCCTGAACCTCCGCTTCGCTTCCGGGGTCAAAAAGGCTTGCGGCACCGCGATGGACGCTGAGGAACTCGCCTCGGGAAAGCTCCTCGTCGACCGGCCCGCCGAGGCCGTCGCGCGACTGCGACTCAACAATCCGGAGAAGCGAAACCCGCTCGACCACGAAGTCCTCGACGCGATCGCAGCCGTGCTGCCGACGCTGGCCGAGGGGATCGAGACGCGCTGCGTCGTCATCACCGGCACCGGGCGCGTCTTCTCAGCCGGCTACGACATCGGCGCGATTGCGCCTGGCAGCTTCGAGTCCGACGCCGAGGCTCTCGTCGCCCACCCATTCACGGCAGCGATGGACGCGGTCAGCGGCCATCCCTATCCCGTCGTCGCCGCGCTCAACGGCCACGCCCTCGGTGGCGGGCTCGAGCTCGCCGTGCGCTGCGACATCCGCATCTGCGCCGCCGGCGCCAAGCTCGGGATGCCGCCGGCCAAGCTCGGGCTGATCTACGGCCACACAGGGCTCAAGCGCTTCATCGACGTCATCGGCGTCGCCTACACACGCGAGCTCTTTCTCACCGGGCGCAACCTGGTAGCCGAGCGCGCCGAACGCATCGGCCTCGTCAACGAGGTCGTTGCGGACGACGAGCTCGAGGCGGCGGCGCTCGCTCTGGCAGCCGAGATCGCGGCCAACGCGCCGCTGTCGATGACCGGTAACAAGCTCATGATCGAAAGGCTGGCGAGCTTTGAGCGACTCTCAGAGGAAGCCGAGCGCGAGCTGGTCGAGCTTCGCCGCTCGTGCTTTGCCTCCGAGGACTTCCGCGAGGGCGTGCGCGCGTTCGGGGAGAAGCGAAAGCCCGAGTGGAAAGGCAAGTAGGCGGCACTAACCTCGAGGCATGGACCTCGCATGGCTGACATTGGCATTGATCAGCTGCGTCATGTTCGCCCTGGTGGTCATGACCTTCGCTCGCTCCGCATCAAGGCCGAATCCTGAGATCCGCCGCGTCGTGGTCGATCCCAGCGGCGAGCAGTGGCTCAGCCTCGATCAGGTCGCGGCGCTGCTCGATTTGCCACCCGACGAAGTCCTGACGCTCGTCGCCAACGATTCGATCCCGTTCTTCGTCTTACCGAGGGCCGGGCGCCACGATCCTCGCGCCTACTGGTTCAGCCGCGCCGAGATCGACGCCTGGGTCATCGGCTGAAGCGAATCAACGGCCTAGCCGCAGTACTGGCCCGAATCGGGCTCGGGGTCACGAGCCTCGATCCCGGCGCAAATGGAGAGCTCGTCGGTGAGCCGGGAGAGGCGCTGCTGCGTTGATGCAACCCGCGAGCCGGCCGCGACCGCGGTCAGGTTGTCCAGCTCGAACGGGTCGTTGTCGTGGTCGTAGAGCTCGACGACCTCGGTCTCTGCGCAGGTGCCTGTCGCGAGGTCCGGGAGCGCGGTGTGCCTCAGATACAGCCACCTTCCCTGCCGCACGCCCTCGTAGCGACAGGAAATGCCGCGACCGGACTGCAGCTGCTCCTTGCCGATGTCGAGCTCGGTGAGAATCGGCCGCTGCGCCGGCCAGGCCGTCTCGTTCCCGGTCACGAGGGGCATCAGCGAACGGCCGTCCATCACCCGGCAATCACCGAGCTCGGGGCACGTCTCGGCGCCGGCCCAGTCGACGATCGTCGGCACGTAGTCGATGTTCGCGGTCGGCTGTTTGATCTCGGTGCCCGCCTCCCCCGCGCCGCGAAAGGCGGCTGGGACGCGGATCACGAAGGGGACGTGGGCAGCCTCCTCGTAGGCCAGGCCCTTGCCTCCGGGCAGGCGGTGCTGACCGTGGAAGTTGCCGTTGTCGGACGCGAAGGCGATGATCGTCTCGTCGAGCTCTCCCGCCTGGCGCAGTGCCGAGACCACGTCGGCGATGCCGCGGTCGACCGCCGGCAGCGTCTCCAGCCGGCACTCGTAACGTGCACGGATCTGCTCGAGCTTGGTCGCGTCGAGCGGCGGCTGACCGCTGACGATCGCGGGCTTGTCGGAGACGTCCGCCTCGCGGACAGCCGGCAGCCTCGGCAACTGCGCGCCTGTGAAACGGCCGAGATCGCGGGGCGGCGGCACGGCGTCGCCCCCGCACGGCCCGCCGCTGTCGGCGTTGAGGTTCTCGACGTGCGGGGCGAGCTGGCCAAGCTGGAGGTAGAAGGGCTTGGGGCCGGCGAGATCGCCAACGAGCTCGATCGCCCGCCGGCTGAGCACGTCCGTCATGTACCTGTCCGCGTACACCTCCTTGCGTTGCTTTCCGTCGACGGTGAGCGTGAAGTCGCGGTACCCGAGCGCGTTGCCGCTGAGCACCGACCATCGATCCCATCCCGGCGCGACGTCATCGCGATCATCGACGTAGGCGTCGTAGCCGTTCATGAACTTCCCCACGTAGGCGGTGCTGTATCCCGCGCGCTGCAGCCAGACCGGCAGCAGGTTGTCCTTGTCGACGAGGTCCGCGTAGCCGGGCTTGTTGTTGAGCACGCCGTTGTTGTGGCCGTACTGGCCGCTTTGGTATGCCGCGCGCGAGGGACAACACAGTGGTGTCGCGTCGACGTGGTTGCTGAACGTGAACCCCTGGTCGCCGAGTAGCCGATGCGTCAGCGGCATCGTCTCGCGGTTGTAGGAGGCGAAGTCCTGGTCGTCGGTGAGGATGAAGACGATGTTTGGCTGCGCGCCGAAGCGGGGATCAGGCTCGACCGGGGGGTTGGGATCGGGCGAGCCGCCGCCGCACCCGGCAAACATCGTTGCGGCAAGAACGGTGCTGAGGCCGGCGACTCGCCGGACTACTTGCATGCCCTGACGTTGGCCGGCAGCGCCACGCGCCTGCCGTCTGCGAAAAGGGCGCTGGCGACGACCGTGCCCGGCTTGGGCAGGGCCTTGCGCAGCGTTGCGGTTGGGATCTCGGCCTCGAACGGCGCCACGGTGTCCTCGACGACGAGCGCCTTGTTGACCTCGAACGAGACGGCGACGATCTCTTCCTGCTGCGGGCTCGTCAACGACGCGATCACCGGCGCCAAGCGGCAGCCATTCTTACCCACGCCCCCTCCGCCGATCGCGATCGAGCCGGTCGGCGCCGATGCACAATCCGCACCGGCGCAGTCGAGCAGGTCGTCGAGCTGGGCCGAGAGGTCGGCCACGACTGAGCCGTACAACGGATCGTTCGCCAGGTTGGTGAGCTGGTAGGGATCGGTGTCGGTGTCGTAGAGCTCTCGCTCGGGCAGCTGGGTAGTGGTGTCCCACTCGCTGTACACGTACTTCGACGTGCGCACGCCGAAGATCTCATCGCCCGCGAAGGCCTCGAAGAGGATGGCGCGACCACGCTCGAGCTCGGGGTTCTCGAGACTGGGCAGAAGCGACTGGCCGTCTTGGGTGAGGCCGGGGCCGGCGCCACTGATCTCGAGCACGGTGGCGGTGATGTCCGCGTTGACGACGACGTCTGAGGACTGCTCACCCCGGGGAAGGTGCGGGCCGCGGGCGATGAAGGGAACGCGCGAGGACTCTTCGTAGAGGAAGCGCTTGTCGGAGCGGATCCGGTGCTCGCCGCGCAAGAGGCCGTTGTCGGAGAGGAAGAAGACGTAGGTTTCGTTTCGCAGCTTGTCGCGCCTGAGCTCGTCGAGGATCTCGCCGACGCTCTCGTCGACCGCCAGCAGCGACTCCCAGGCACAGCGGCGCTTGCGCAGGATGTCGGAGATCTGGCCCGGGGTGAGCGGCGCTCGCTCGGCGACCGGCGAGGGCTTGTCACTGACATCTGCCTCGTTGAAAGATGCCGGCAGGTTGCCCTTGAGCTCGTCCTTGAGCGTGCCGAGATGACGCGGAGCCGGAACGGCGGCACGGTTGCAGGAGCGCCCGGGCTCGCCGCCGCCGCCGCCGTGGGGCGCCGCGTAGCCGAGCGTGAGGAAGAACGGGTTCGGCGCCTTCGCGCTCTGGCGGATGAAGCGCTTTGCCTTCGTCGTGAAGATGTCGGTGGAGTAGTCCTTCTCCGCCTCGCTGAACTGGACCAGGCTGCCATTCTGGTTCAGGGTGTAGCCGAAGTACTGCGCGCGCGACGGGGCCAGCGCACGCCAGTCGTCCCAGCCGCGGGGAACGTCGATCGGAAGCGTTCCGTATTCATCGGGCTCGGCGTACTCGTTGAGGAACTTGCCGATGTATCCCGTGCGGTAACCGGCGGCCTGCAGCCATAGCGCGAGGTTGTTGTCGCCGTGAAGCTCGTTGAAGACGCCGTAGCCGCCGTCGGGCGCCTTGTTGGAGAGCACCTGGTGATTGTGCGCGTACTGACCGGTGAGAAGCGTCGTTCGCGAGGGGCAGCAGAGCGGGAAGTTGTCGTAGAAGCGCTTCATCGTCACGCCCTTGCGCTTCATCTCCTTGTTCACCGTCTTCATGATCCGCATCGACGCGGTCTCCTGATCGTCGGTGAGCAGGAC
>JBKJXG010000371.1:0-6187 GCA_046716525.1 Solirubrobacterales bacterium | reverse complement strand
GTCTCGGCCAGGCTCGGCTGCCGCCCTGGCGCTGCGCCGCTGATGATCTGGTCCTCGCCACCCTCGAACGCGATGCCCAGGCCCTCGACCGTGTCGCGCCAGCGCTCGAAGCCGTGAAAGCGGACCTCGTGCCCGCGTTCGCGCAGCTCCTTGATCAGGGCGACGGCGGGCAGGGTGTGCCCGGCGATCCCGATTGCTCCGGCCATGACCCTCATGCGGGCCGCGCCTCCGCAAGCCGTTCAACGAGTGTGACCGCCGTCGCGGCGCCGTCGTTTTCTCGTGCCCAGGCGGCGAGTTCGCGCGCCCGGGACCCGAAGGATTCATCCGCCAGCAACGTGCGCGCGCTGCGTCTCAGCGCCGTCTCTCCCAGCAGCCGCTGAGGCAGCATCAGCCCGGCGCCTGACCACGCGACGCGAGCTCCGTTGACGGCCATGTCGCCGGCGGGTGGCCAGACCAGTATCGGGACGCCGGCGGCCAGCGCCCTGGCCACGGTGCCGTGGCCGCCGTGACAGACAACCAGCGATGCATGCGCCAGCAGCTGGCTGTAGGACAGCCAGTCGACGACGACCGCGTTTGCGGGGGGCGCCATCTCAGCCGCGAGACCGGCCCGGTTTGTCGTCGCCACGACCCGCACCGGCTCATGCTCGAACGCTGCAAGCGCCGTGCGCACCAGCTCCAAGCGCGGGTCACGCTCAGTGCTCGGGGCGACGAGCACGAGCGGAGCGCCGCCGGGCGGCAGCTCGATTTCGGGGTGTTCGAGCTCGAAGGGCATCGGGCCAGTGACGTGCACGTGCGCCGGCCACCGACGCGGATACTCGAGCTGCGGAAAAGTCGCAACCAGCGCCAGCTGCTCGCTGATCTGGCCGTCGTAGCGGCCCTGAGGGCCGAGCCCGAGCTCGGCGCGCACGAGGTCGATCGAGGCCCTGACGCGCCGCAGGCGGGTGTTCGGGAGCCGGGTGCCGGCAACGGGCCACAGCGCCTGCCAGCCGAGGCGGCCGATCGCCGTACGGGGGGGCGCCAGCCCGAGCGGGTAGAACGGCAGTCCCGGCTCATGGGCCGGGTAGGGGTGTGGGATCAGCGAGGCCCGGGGCACTCCCGCGACCTCGGCGGCGAGCGCAGGTGCGATCGTGAACAGGTCGCTGACGACGACGTCGGGGCGCAGCCGAGCGAGTGTCGGTTCGAGCCTTCGAACCGCTTCAGCCAAGGAGGTCGGGGCGCCGGCGCCGGCGATTCCCGGGAGCTACATCTGCTCCCTGGCTGCGATGAAGTCGATCCCGTGTGCCTCGACGACGCCGCGCCAGCGCTCGAAGCTCTCCACCGTGACCTCGTGCCCACGACCGCGAAGCTCCCGGGCAAGCGCGAAAGCGGGAAAAGCATGACCGGACCAGCAGATCGCCGCGACCATGATCGTCAGGCTTCGGCTCACGGCTCGATCGCGTCGTTGCGAGCCGCCGCGCTGCGCCGCTCGCGCAACCGCCGCGCGATCCCCGGCGCGCCGAGGATCAGGTCGGTCCCCAGGCGTTCGGCCGCGGCGGCGGGTCCGCTTCGCAGGCGGGGCGGGAGTTCGCTCGCGGCGATCTGCAGAGGCAGGTCGTCGCTGATGAGCAGTCCGGTCAGCAGCCGTGAGTAGACGTTGCTTCGCAGTCGTTGCAGCCAGGGTTTGCGGTCGAAGTGATGCAGCACATACGGCACCGAGCCGTCGGAATAGGTACATCGCGGGGGCCGCTCGCCGCTGATCCGCAGGTCGTCGAAGGGCAGGGTCGCCGCGAGCCGGCGCTCCAGGGTGACGATCTGACGCGGGTCCGTGGCGGTGCAGAGAATCGCGTTGAGCACATCCTGCTCGGGATAGAGAAACGGATAGTCGGGCACGTTTTGGCGTGCGAAGGTGAGCTCGATATCGACCCTGCGCTGGCGATCGTCGAGCAGGTGCAGAACGTCGTGACCGGTCTCACCGCCAAAGACGACCAGGCCGGAGGAAACGTAGGTCCGCGGTCGCGCCGGCCCGAGGTCGAGCAGCTCGCCCCAATCGGCGACGAACCGCGGCTGATCGTTTTCGAATGCCACAACTCGGCCGTCGGCGGCGAGGTCGATCAGGTCGGAAAGCGGGCGGGTGGCGATCATGTCGGCGTCGATCAGCACCGCCACCTCGGAGCGGTGGCGCAGCGGCGCCGACGTCTTCTGCAGCCATGCCGGCGCATCCCCGTAGCGCTCGACCAGGGTCACTTGCCCGGCGACGAGCTCGCGCTGTGCGGCGGTGAGCCCGCAATCAAGCAGGAAGATCGGTTCGTCGTGGCCGTGCAGACGCAGCGAGTTGATCATCGCCACCGCACCGGGGAAGTAGCGGCGGTCCGCGACGCAGTAGAACGCTGCGGTGGACGTGCTCATGGGGCTGCCGCGGGTCGCTTGAGCACATAGCGGCGAATGACGTCGATCGTGTCCACCCTCGCCCGCTCGGCACGAGCGAGGATGCCGTTGCGCATCCGCAGCGGGACCAGCTCGCGCGGCAGCGGCAGCGCCACGTCGGAGCCGAGCCAGAGCCGGCTCAGAAGCCGCGAGTAGAGACCGTGGTAGATCGGGACCAGCCAAGGCTTGCGCTCGAAGTGGTGGATCACATAAGGCTCCGCGCCATCGGGATAGGCACAACGCAGTCTTTTCTCGTCGAGCACGCGCAGGTCGCCAAACGGCGGGATCGCAGCGAGCCGCTGCTCTATAACCGCCAGCTCGTCGGAGCCGAGGCTGGTGCAGAGGATTGCGTTGAGCACGTCCTGGTCGAGGAACCGAAAGGGATAGCCAGGCTCGTCGCGGCCGAAGTACGAGCGCTCGTAGTCGACCCGGCCCTGGCGGTCGTGCCAAAGTCGCAGAACCTCCGATCCGAGCTCGCCACCGAGCACCACCAGCCCGGAGGAGACGTAGGGCCGCCGGGTGGTCGGCCCCAGCTCGAGCAACTCCCCCCATTCCGCGACGAAGCGGTGGGTGTCGTTTTCGAACGCCACCACCCGGCCGGGCGACGCCAGCTCGAACAACGGGGTCAGCGGCTTGGTCACCACCATGTCGACGTCGATCAGCATCATCGTCTCGGCTGGGTGTAGCCGCGGTGCGATCGTCTTCAGCAAGTAAGGCGGTGTATCTGGCTTGCCCGCGACGATCGTCGCCTCCTGCTCGAGCAGCCGGCGGTGTGCCGGGGTGAGCCCGCAATCGAGGAGGAAGATCGGTTCGTCGTGGCCGTGCAGGCGCAGCGAGTTGATCAACGCCACGGCGCCGGGAAAGTAGAGCTCGCTCGAGGCGCAATAGAAGGCCGCGCCGGCGATCGGCGCGTCTCGTTGCCCGGCCCTGGTCACGTCTGCCTGCCGGCGCGCGCCTTGCGCCGGCTGTGCGCCCATTCGGGAATCACGTCGCGCGCGTACCAGCGGGCGAGATCGATGACGTCGACGCGCTTTCGCTCCAGCCATGCCCGCCTGCCCTCTCGCATTCGCCGCGGGACTTCAGCCACCGGGAAGTCAATTGCCACGTCGCCGCCGAGCCACAGGCGGCGCATCAGCTGTGAGTAGATGCCGTGGTAGGCGGGTGTCAGCCACGGCTTGTCGAGGTACTGATGCAGGACGTAGGGCCGTGAGCCGTCGTCATACACGCAGTCGAGCGTCGCCTGATCTGCTATCCGCAGACCGCGATAGGGCTGATGGGGAGCGGCGCGGACGCTCTCGACGACCAGCTCGTCCTCGGCGACGGTGCCGAGCACGGCATTGAGCACGTCCTGGTCGATGAACCTGAACGGGTAGCCCGCGACATCGCGCTCGAACCACGACTGCTCGTAGTCGACGCGGTGGCGGCTGCGATCCCAAAGGCGCAGCACCTCGTTTCCGACCGCGCCACCGAGCGCGACCAATCCCGAGGACACGTAGGGGTGAGGCCGAATCGCGCCGAGGTCGAGCAGCTCGCCCCATTCGGGCTCGAAGCGATCGAGGTTGTCCTTGACCGCTACGACTCGGCCGCTTGCGGCGGCTCCGATCAACTGCGTCAGCGGCCGGGTGGCGATCATGTCGACATCGATCAGGACCATCGTCTGCGCCGGGTGGCGAGTCGGAGCGATCGTCTTGAGCAGATGAGGCGCTGACTCGGCTGACGTCTCGACGATGCTCACCTCGGCGGCGATGAGCTCTCGGTGCGCGTCGCTGAGGCCACAGTCGAGCAGGAAGATCGGCTCGGTGTGACCCACCAGCCGCAGCGAGTTGACCAGAGCGACGGCCCCCGGGAAGTAGAGGTCGCTGGAGATGCAGTAGAAGGCGACCGGGGGCGTCAACTGCTCGCACCTTCGTCGGCGCCTCGAAGGGAAGCCGCACGCCGCTGGAGCCAACGCGGCAGGCGTTCGCCGAGATACCAGCGGCCGAGGTCGAAGAGGTTGACGGCGGTGCGCTCGGCCCGGGCCCTGGCACCCGGTCGCATTCGCCGCGGGACAGCATCCGCGCCGACCACGATCGCGACGTCGTCGGCAAGCAGCAGCCGAGCCATCAGCCGCGAGTAGATGCCGTGATACATCCGCTCGAGCCACGGCTTGCGAACGAACTGATGCAGGACAAAGGGCTCGCTGCCGTCTTCGTGGACGCAGCGCAGGGTTGCCTCGTCGGCGATTCGCAGGCCCTGGTACGGCGGGTTCGGCGCGAGCCGATTGTCGAGCGTGACGATGCGATCGTCGTCGACGCGGGTAGCGAGAATCGCGTTGAGGACGTCCTGCTCCGGATAGAGGAAGGCGTAATCGGGCGTGCCGCGGCCGGCGAAGGTCTGCTCGATATCGACCCGGCGCTGGCGGTCGTCGAGCAACCTGAGGACCGTGTCGCCAGTGGCGCCGCCGAGTGCGATCAACCCGGACGAGACGTAGGGCCGGCGCCTGGCCTGTCCCAGGTCGAGCAGCTCGCCCCAATCGGCGACGAAGCGATCCGTGTCGTTTCGAAAGGCGACTACGCGGTCGCCGGCCGCGCGCTCGATCAGCTCCGTCAGCGGTCGCGTCGCGATCATGTCGGCATCGATGAGGATCATCACCGTCGCTGGATTGCGCAGCGGTGCAATCGTCTTCGATAGCCAGGGCGGCGTCTGGTCGGGATTGTCCACGAGCTCGACGTGGGGGGCGAGGATCGCGCGCTGTTCGGCCTGAAGGCCGCAGTCGAGAACGTAGACGGGCTCTGAATGGCCCTGCAGTCGCAACGAGTTGATCATCGCCACCGCGCCGAGGAAGTAGCGATCGTCGGCGACGCAGTAGAAGGCGGCGTCGGTCACGGTGCGTCGGCGGCGCGCAGGCGCCGCAGGTCTTCGACCCGATTCGCGATCGGCTGTGGCAGGCGATCGCCCAGATGCCAGCGCAGGAAGTCGACGGCGTTGATGCGAGCGCGCTCGGCCCGGGCCCGGCCTCCCGTTCGCATCCGCAGCGGCAACGTCTCCTCGGCCGGGCGAACCGCCGTGTCGCCGGCAACGAGCAGCCGCCTCAAGAGCTGGGAGTAGACGCCGTTGTAGGTGGCCTCGAGCCACGGCTTGCGCACGTATTGGTGCAGCACGTAGGGCTCGGTTTCGTCGCGGTAGGCGCAGGCCAGGGTGCGGCGGTTCGTGATCCGCAAGCCACGGAACGGCGGCGTCGCTGCGAGCTGCTCGTCGAGCGCTTCGAGCTGCGAGTCGGCGCGGGTGCTGAGGATCGCGTTGAGCACGTCCTGGTCGGCATAGCGAAACGGGTAGTCGCGCACGTTCTGGCGCCAGAAGGTGAGCTCGAAGTCGACTCGGCGCTGGCGTTCGTCGAGCAATTCGAGGATCTCGCGGCCGCTCTCGGGTCCGAAGAAGACGAGCCCGGAGGAAACATAGGGTCCAGGGCTGGACGCGCCGAGGCCGAGCAGTTCGCCCCAGCCGTCGCAATAGCGCTGCTGGCGATCCTTGAAGGCGACGGTGTGTCCCGCCGCCGCGCGCTCGATCAGTGGCGTCAGCGGCTTGGTCACGATCATGTCGGTGTCGACGAGCACCGTGACCTCGCTCGATCGCACGCGCGGGGCGTGCGTCTTCAGCAACCACGGCGGTGTCGCTGGGGCGGGAGCGTCGACGAGCTCCACCTCACCGGCCAGCAGCTCGCGCTGGGCTTCGGTGAGCCCGCAATCGAGCAGGTAGATGGGCTCGGTGTGGCCGACCAGGCGCAGCGAGTTGATCAGGCCGACGG
>JBKJXG010000370.1:0-4778 GCA_046716525.1 Solirubrobacterales bacterium | reverse complement strand
CCGATCCGGGGCCCGATCCCCCAGCGGGCGCCGGCGTGCCCCGAGCAGGCCCGTATGACGCCCTTTCCGTCCTGGTCCGGACACTCGAGCAGCGCCGCGCAACGCGGCCCGAGGGCTCCTATACGGTCGAGCTCCTCGCCGACCCACAGCTGATCGGGGCGAAGGTGCGTGAGGAGGCGGAGGAGGTGTCGCGAGCGGCGCGCGAGGAGTCAGACGTTCGCCTGGCCGAGGAGGCGGCGGACCTGCTCTATCACCTCCAGGTGCTGCTGCTGTCACGCGACGTGCCCCTCGCGGCGGCGCTGGAGGTCCTCGATGGCCGTCGCGGCTGAGGTTCGAGCGCCAGTGATCGTCGACGTCCTCGGGCTTGAACGAGCCGGGCGGCGGCGGGGCCGTGTCATCCACCGCCGGACGTTGGCGCGGTGCCGGCACCGGCCCGCGCAGCGCGCCGCGTGTTTCGTCGATCAGCGCCAAGGCTCGGTCGTAGGCCGCGTCGATCGGTGTCAGCTCATCGGTGAACGCATAGGCGATGACACTGACCTCATGCTTGAGATGGTCGAAGGAGAGCATCAGCTCGCAAACCATGAGCGCCAGGTCGGGGAGGCCGATCGTGTCCGGGTTGGGCGAGCCCAGCGGTTCAACCGTGCGCACGAGGTCATAGCCGAAGAATCCGACGGCGCCGCCCGCAAACGGCGGCAGGGTCTCGGCGCCGGCCACCGTGTAGCTCGCCAGGCGCTTGGCAACCGCGCCGTATGGGTCAGCCACCTCGCTGTCGACCTGCTCGGCGTCGCGACGGACAGTCAGCAAGCCATCGCTCCAGCGCAACTCCTCTCGTGGCCGAAAGCCGAGGAACGAGTGGCGACCGAGGCGGCCCTGCTCGGCGGACTCGAGCAAGAAAGACGCTCCCGCGAATGTCTCGCGCAGCTTGAGAAAGGCCGAGACGGGCGTCTCGCAATCGTCGACGAAGCGATAGGAGACCGGGACCACGTTGGCGGCCCCGCCGAGCGTACGAGCGCCCGCGAGGTCGGGCTCGATCGCCGCCTCGTGCTCAGCCGCGACGGCCATTGAGGACCTCCAGCGCCGCCGCGAGGGGCACGTCACGTGAGAGCAATAGCACCTGGAGGTGATAGAGCAGGTCCGCCGCCTCCTCGGCCAGGCGAACGTCTGACTCCTCGCGCGCGGCCCGCGACACCTCCTCCGCCTCCTCACGGACCTTGGCGCCGATCAACTGCGGATCGGAAAGGAGCTCGACCGTATAGGAGCCCTGCGGGCGCTCGGACCGGCGCTGCTCGAGCGTTCGCGCCAGGGCGGAGAGGGCTTCATATGGCACGGCGTGCGGCTCGCCGTCGACCGCCGGAGCATCCGGCGCCGGGTCGGCGCTGCCGTCGAGGTCGCGATAGAAGCACGAGCGCTCCCCGGTGTGACAGGCCGGGCCCGCGGGCTCGACCAGGGCGACGATCGCATCGCCGTCGCAGTCGTAGCGAAGCTGACGAACCCGCTGCGCATTGCCCGAGGTCTCCCCCTTTTTCCACAGCTGCTTTCGCGAGCGGCTGTAGAAATGCATCTCCGCCGTCTCTCGGGTGAGTTGAAGCGCCTCGGCGTTCATGTAGGCGAGGGTGAGCACCTCACCCGTCGTGGAGTCCTGCATCACGCAAGGCACGAGGCCCTGCTCATCGAATCGAATCGGCGTCGACATGCGCCAGATCCTAGTGCTCCCCGCCGTGGGCAACGTCGCGATTTGGCGAGCGAGAATCGAGCATGGCGAGGACGCAGGGAGCCCGCATGGCAGCGCCATGGGGGCGACCGAGGACGACGCCAGGCGCCGATTCGCAGCCGCCAAACGCGGCGATGCCCACGGCGGTGAGCGCTTAGTCTTGACCCGTGGATTTCCTGCCGCTGGCTGAGGCGTTCTCGAAGATCGACCAGCCCTACCTGCTCGAGGCGCGGCAGATGCAGGCGCTCTCGTTCATCATTCACATCCCTGTCGTCTGCTTCGGGATCGCCTTCCCGGCGATCGTGCTGTTCATGGAAGGCCTGTACTTGCGTACGGGCAAGCCGATCTACCGCGCGATCGCCAAACGCTGGTCGAAGGTGATGCTGATCCTGTTCGCGGTCGGCGTCGTCACCGGCACCATCCTCTCCTTCGAGCTCGGCCTACTGTGGCCGCAGTTCATGGCCGAGTTCGGCGACGTCTTCGGCGTCGCCTTCGCGCTCGAGGGCATCTCCTTTTTCTGTGAGGCGATCTTTATCGCGATCTACGTCTATGGCTGGGACCGGCTCGACCCGAAGGCGCATTTCCGCATGGGAATCCCCATCGTGATCACGGGGTTCTCCGGCTCGCTGTTCGTGATCGCGGTCAATGGCTGGATGAACCAGCCGACGGGATTCGAGCTCACAGCCGCCGGCGACGTCACCGAGGTGAGCCCGTTCAAGGCGCTGTTCAACTCGAACCTCTGGCACGAGCTGATCCACATGTACCTGGCCGGGTTCATCGTCTGCGGCTTCCTCGTCGCCGGCGTCTACGCCTTCGCCTGGCTGCGCGGCAAGCGCGATCATTGGCACCGCGCGGCGCTGATCTTGCCCTTGACGGTGGCCTGCATCGCGACCCCCGTTCAGCTCTTGGTCGGAGACTGGGCAGCACGCACTGTGGCCGAGAACCAGCCAACCAAGCTCGCCGCGTTCGAAGGCCTCGAGGAAACGACGAAGGGAGCCTCGTTCACGTTCGGCGGCATCTACTACGGCGGCGAGATCCACGGCGGGATCACGGTCCCCGACATGCTCTCGATTCTCGCCTTCCACGATCCCGATGCCGAGGTCCAGGGGCTCGACGCGGTTGCGCCCGACGCCCGCCCGCCCGTCGCGGTGGTGCGCAACTCGTTCATGCTCATGGTCGCGATTGGCTCAGCGCTCGCCCTGCTCGCGGCGCTCTATCTGCTGACCTGGCTGCGTCGGGGTCGACTGCCGCAGACGAAGTGGTTCTACCGAGCTGTCGTCGCCGCCGGGCCTGCGGCCCTCTGCGCCTTGATCGCAGGCTGGGTCACGACCGAGGTCGGACGCCAACCGTGGATCGTCTACGAGGTGATGCGCACCGAGGAAGCGGTCACGGGCGCCGGCTCGATCCCGATCGGCTACGCCACCGTTGCCGCCGTCTACCTCGGACTCGCAGCGCTGGTGGTCTGGCTGCTGCGGCGGCTCGCGAGCAACCCCGTCGAGCATGAGTTCCCGGACGACTCGAAGGCAGAGCGCTGATGACTGAAGCCTTGGCAGCGGGAGTCCTGGTGGTGGGGATGGCCGCGTACGCGGTGCTCGGGGGAGCCGACTTCGGCTCGGGCTTCTGGGACCTGACCGCAGGTGGCGACCAGCGGGGCGCACGCGTTCGAGGCTTGGTCAAGCGCTCGATGAGCCCCGTCTGGGAGGCAAACCACGTCTGGCTGATCTTCATCCTCGTGATCTTCTGGACCGCTTTTCCGGAGGCGTTCGGGGCGGTGATGTCGACGCTTTACGTGCCCCTGTTCGCCGTCGCGATCGGGATCATCTTCCGCGGCGCCGCCTTCGCCGTGCGCGGCCAGGCGGCGACGATCGCCGAGGCCCGCTTCCTCGGCGCCATGTTCGCCTCGTCGTCGGTGTTGATCCCGTTCTTCCTCGGCGCGACAGTTGGCGCGATTGCCTCCGGCCAGGTGCCCGCTCCACCCGGCGGCGGCGACCCGCTCGACAGCTGGACGAATCTAACCTCGCTCTACATCGGCGCCCTCGCTGTCGGCACGGGTGCATACGTCGCCGCAGTGTTCTTGGCCGCCGACGCGGTGCGCGCCGACCAACCCGATCTCATCGATGCCTTTCGCACTCGCGCCCTCGGCGCCGCAGCCGTCGTCGGCGCGCTGGCGATCGGCGGCATCTTCGTTGTCAAGGGCGACGCCCCCGAGCTCTATGACGGGCTCACATCGGGTTTCGGGCTCGGCGCCGTGATCGTCTCGATCATCGCCGGCTCGATCACGGTGGCCCTGCTCTTGCAGCGGCGCTTCGGCACGGCACGCCTGACTTCCGCGGTCACGGTGGGTGCGGTGATCGGCGGACTCGCTCTTGCCCAGCAACCCGACTTCCTACCCGGTGTGCTCACGCTCGATCAGGCCGCGGCGAGCGACGCAACTCTGATCCCGCTGCTCGGCTGCGTCGTCCTCGCGGCGGCCGTCCTGATTCCATCCCTGTCGCTGCTCTACCGCCTCACCCTTCGCGGCACCCTCGACACCGAGTTCAACCCGATCGTCGCCGCCGATTCCGAGGAGGAGCGATGAAGGCTCGTCCTGGACCGACGGCCGTGCCCGCGCTCGCGATCCTGACCATCTTCGCCGCGATCCTGTTCTTCACCGGCTCGGAAGCTCTACGGCTGATCTCGGCCCTGGCCTTGTTGGTGGGAATCGCCCTGGCGGTAGCCGCCGTCGCCACCCCGGAGTTCATGGAGCGCGACGTCGAAGACAAATGAAGCCGTGAAATCGCGAGGCGCAGACGTCGAATGGCGAGGACGCAGGGAGCGCCGTGTACTCCGCACACAAGCGACCGAGGACGCTGCCAGACGACGTCGGCGGCCGCGATTCAGTCGATGCCGAGGCGGTCGAGCAGATCGTCGTCGCGGCGCCAATGCTCGCGCACGCGGACGTTGAGATCGAGAAAGACCTTGGTGCCGAGCTCGCGCTCGAGCTCCTTGCGGGCGGCCGTGCCGATATCGCGGATCATGCGCCCGCCCTTGCCGATCAGGATCGCCTTCTGCGACTCGGTCTCGGCCC
>JBKJXG010000369.1:0-12833 GCA_046716525.1 Solirubrobacterales bacterium | reverse complement strand
TGCGAGCATCGTCCAAAGCCCGATCCGCAACGAGCGCGGGCCCTTGAGCATCTGGGCGATCAGCGCAGCTGCGAAGATGACTGCGATGTGCAGCGAGGCGAAAGCGGCGACGCTCTGTACCGCTTCGGTCGCATTCGGCCCCGCCAGTACCTCGAGGCGGTGCTCGGCGAGCGTCTCCTGGAGACGGCTGACCCCGGTTTCGGGAAGGCTCGAGTAAAGGCCCGGTTGGGCGTAGACGGGGCCTTGGGCGGGAATCAGGTAGTAGCTCACGGCCCCGAACAGCCAGCAGAGGGAGAGCGCGGAGACGTACCAGAGGCCGGCGCGCAGGTTCGACGACCAGATCAGGGCGACGCCGAGCGATACGGGGACGAAGGTGAGAAATGCGAGGTAGACCATCGAGAGCAACTCGGCCGAGATCCCGGTGCCGAAGATCGAATGCATGATCGTCGCCGGGTCGTTGCCGAAGAACATCGAGCGGTCGAGGCCGAGGAGGCCGATGTCGTGGTCTGCGTCGCTGACGAAGGGGATGAAGCTCTTCAGGTTGCGATAGGAGAGGTAGGTGACGTAGAAGCTCAGCAGTGCGACCAAGACCATCGCGCCGCGACGGTTGAACCAGCGCTCGCGCAGGACTGCAAACGGCGAGGCAGCAGGACTTTCGGAGCCGCTCATGCGCCGGCGCAACCAGGCGCGCGGCCCGACGTCGAGGACGATGAAGATCGCCGCGATGAGGCCGATCAGCGCCAAGGGAGAACCGACATAGCGAGCGTCGGGGTCGCGAATCGGCAGGCCTTCGAGCGAGGCAATCGCCAACATCGCGATCAGCGAGAAGGCGGCGATCAGCGGTGGCGCCAGCCAGGCGCGGCCGACGTTGCTCGTGTTTTGCGTTTCGGACAAGCAGATAACAGTGGCAGACTTCGAGTTGCGAGGGGCCACGACCATGCCCGCGCATGAAGAGGTCGTGCATGCCTGCCGCTCGCCTATAGTCGCGACCGATGTCCGAAGGTGCGCGCAGGGAGCCGAAACCGGTCGCCGACGCGGTCGCCAAGGCGGCGCGAACCGCACGCGCGCGTGGTGGTGGCGATCCTGGGACTGTCCCGGGTCGCCGCTCGAGCCGATCGATGGACGTATTCGGCGGCGAGATCCGGCGGCGGGACATCTTTCCGCTGCTCGTCTTGCACCTGATCGACCGTGAGCCTCAGTACGGAAACCGGCTGATCGAGGAGATCGAGCGCATTACCGAGGGCGTGATCTCGGTCAACCCGAACACGATCTATCCCTTGTTGCGTCAACTCGAGGCCGACGAGATGATTCAGGGCGAGTGGGAGCACCCCGATCGTCGAACCCGTCGCTACTACTCGATCACGCCGGCCGGGCGGCGTGAGCGCAAGCGCCTGCAAGACGAGATCGAGCCCTTCCTGGATTCCGTGATCCGCTCGGTCAGCTTGATCAAGGGCGAGCTCTACGGCGCTGGCTGACCCTCGGGATCGATCCGGGTGACGGTGCCCGCGCCCTCGTTGGAGGTCCAAACCGAGTCGAGGCCGAGGGCGATATCGGAAGGCTTGTTGCCAACCGGCGTCGGCTCGCCGACAAGCTCTCGACTCTCGGGATCGACGCGCACGACCGCATCGGCGCCGCCGAGTGCAACCCATACGAAGCCCAGCCCGGCCTTGACTGCTCGCGGCTGGGCGCCGACCGGGATCGGGGGGCCGACCGTCAGTGGCGGCTCGAGATCCGGGTCGATTTCGGTCACAGTGCCCTTGAAGTTGCTGATCACCCAGAGGGCGCCCTCGCCGACGGCGATGTCGCTGGGTCGCACGGGAACCTGGATCGGGTTGCCGATGCGCACCAGCTCGTCGGGATCGATCTGCGAAACAGAGGCGTTGTCGATGTTCGTCACCCAGACCGAGCCGCCGCCGGTAGCGATGGCGCGTACGGGCAGGCCCTTAACTTCTCCGGAGATCGTGTCGGTATCAGGATCGATGCGCACGACCGTGGCATCGCCCTCGTTCGTGACCCAGACCCAGTCCTCGTCGACGGCGACGTCGGAGGGATCGGCACCCGCTCCGAGCCGGATCTCGATCGGTGGCAGGTCTTCGCCCGGATTGAGGCGATAGAGCGTGTCGGTGGAGTCGCTGATGGCCCAGACCGAATCGTGGCCGACCGCGACCGCCGCCGGCGACTTGAGTCGCGAGATCTCGGGGTCGACCGCGTTGCTCGCGGGGTCGATGCTCTCGACCTTGCCGCCTTCACGGGCCGCAACCCAGGTTCGCTCCGGGCCCACGGTGATGCCCGTCGGCCCGGCGCCGACACGGATCGGCGGCGACGTGGTCGGCTGAGGCGCTACGGCGACGGTGGCTGTGGTCGTCGTCGTCTCGGGTTTTGGCGACTTGTTCGAGTCGTCCCCGCCGCCGAGCGCGAGAGCGAGCGCCGCTGCCACCACGCCGACCAAGAGCAGCGCCGCCGGACCGATCCAGCGCCGCTTCGCCGGCGGGTCGTCGTCTGGCGCGGTCATCCATCGCGACGTTATCGACCTCACCCCAAGTGCGGGGCCCTCGCCTACCCTTGGTTCGATGGCAGTGCTGAACGAGTCTCTATTGGTCGAGGCGTCCCTTGCCGAGACGTGGGACTACTACTTCGAGCCTCGTGGCTGGGTGGCGTGGGTCGATGGCTTCGCCGGCGTCGAGTCGTCGGGGGGATTCCCGCAGGAGGGTTCGACCTTGATCTGGCGTTCGACGCCGGCCGGACGCGGCACCGTCTCCGAGCGTGTGCTCGAGCACCAACCCCGGCGGCTGCATCGGATCGAGTTCTCAGATCCCGCGTCGCGGGGCCGGCAGCTGACGCGGTTCGAGGTCGAAGGCGAGTCAACTCGGGTGATGCTCGAGCTCGAGTACGAACTCGTCAGCGGCGGCGCCTTCGCCGCCGTCACCGAGCGCCTCTTCGTCCGCAGCCAGGTGCGCAAGTCGCTGCAGCGGACTCTGCTGCGGTTCAAGCACGAGACCGAGGAAGCCATCCATTTCGAAGGCGCCCAGTCAGCGGCCGATAGGTAGCCTCCGGCGCCCAAGCTTCTTCCTCAATCCCCAGATCCGGAGGGTTCCAAGCGAATGTTCGTCTTCAAGGCCGCGGTTGTCGGCGCCGGAACGATGGGCGGTGAGATCGCCCAGGCGATCGCCGCATCAGACATCCCAGTCGTTCTCAAGGACATCGACCAGAAGTTCGTCGACCATGGCCTCGAGAAGGCGCGTGAGGTGACCAGCGGCCAGCTCGGCCGCCTGGTCAAGAAGGAAAAGCTGACCCAGGAGCAGGCAGACGCTCGCCTCGGGCAGGTCATGGGGCTGATCGAGGGCACGACCTCCTACGACTCCTTCGGCGACGTCGACTTCGTGATCGAGGCCGCGCCGGAGAAGATGGAGATCAAGCAGGCGGTGTTCGCCGAGCTCGACGAGGTCACGCCCGGCCACGCCATCCTCGCCTCCAATACCTCCTCGCTGTCGATCACCGAGATGGCCGAATCGACGCTGCGCCCGGAGAAGGTGGTCGGCTTCCACTTCTTCTATCCCGCCTCGGTGATGCCGCTGATCGAGGTGATCGAAGGCGAGGAGACCGATCCGGAGGTGGTCCAGGCGGCGGTGAACTTCGCCCAGACGATCAAGAAGCAGCCGATCACATGTGGCGAGGTGCCCGGGTTCGTCGTCAACCGCATCCTCAACAGCGCCGTCGGCGAGATCTGGCGCGCTCAGGAGGACAAGGGGCTCTCGATCAAGAAGATCGATGAGGCGGTAGCGGGCGCCAACGTAGCTCCGATGGGCCCGTTCTTCTTGGTCGACCTGCTTGGGCTCGACACCGTCATGCACGTCGCCGAGCACCTGCGCGAGTCCTATGGCGACTCTTTCTATGTTCACGAGGGGATGCAGAAGCTCGTCGCCGACGGCAACCTCGGGGCGAAGTCGGGCGGCAGTGGCTTCTACAAGGACGGTGAGCCGCAGATCGAGGGCGACGCCGAGCCCGACGGCGAGGCTCTGGCCGAGCTGATGAAGCTGAAGGCCATCGTCGAGGCCTGTCTTCTGCTCGAAGAGCGCGTCTGCACGGTGCGCGAGATCGACCTCGGGATGATGGCCGGCGCCGGCATGGACCCGCGCCGGGGTATCTTCCCGCCGTTCATGGGGGCGGACTTCGCCGGGCTCGACTCGATCTTGGAGAAGCTCGAACAGGCACACGATGAGCACGGCGACCGCTTCGCTCCGCCGCGGATCCTCAGGCGCCTAGTCGCCCAGGGGCGCCTCGGGCAGAAGAGCGGCCAGGGCTTCTATGCCTATCCGCAGGCCGACGAGGGCGAGCAGACCGAGACGGTCAAGGTCGAGACGCGGGGCGACGTCGCCATAGCCTGGCTCACAAACCCGCCGATGAACGCGATCTCGCCGCAGGTGATCAAGGACCTCGGCGCCGTTTGGGAGAAGCTGACGTCGGCGGGCGAGGTCGGCGCGATGGTGATCGCTTCTTCGAACCCGCTGGTGTTCTCTGCCGGCGCCGACATCAAGGCGTTCACGCAGATGGACGAGTCGGGCGGCAAGGAGCTGATCGACTCCGGTCACGCGCTCCTGCGCGAGCTCGGCCGCAGCCGAATCTCGACGATCGCGGCGATCAACTCGCTCGCCTTCGGTGGCGGTTGCGAGCTCGCCATGGCGTGCGACTTTCGCATCGCAGCCGAGTCGGCGATCTTCGGCCAGCCCGAGATCAAGCTCGGGATCATCCCCGGCTTCGGTGGCACCCAGCGGTTGCCGCGCTTGGTCGGACCAGAGAAAGCGCTGGAGATGAATCTGATCGGCGATTCGATCTCCGCCGGTGACGCCGAGGCCTACGGCCTCGCCAACCGCGTCGTGCCCGACCACGAGCTCTTCGACACGGCTGTGGCATGGGCGCGCAAGCTCGCCTCGCAGGCGCCGCTGGCGGTCGAGCAGGTCAAGATCGCCGCCTACGACCCCGATCTGGACGAGGGCATCGAGAACGAGAAGGCGGGCTTCGCCAATGCCTTCCAAAGCGAGGACGCGAATGAGGGCATCGGCGCCTTCCTCGGTAAGCGCTCGCCGAAATGGCAGGGTCGGTGAGGGGCCGGGCGGCGGAAGCGGCCCTGGACAGCGCTTCGGCTTCCGGTCTCGCACCGTCCTCGGCCTCCATGCCTGCGGATGCTGTCCAGAACCGCTCCCGTCGCCCGTCCTCCTCTCAGGTGAGGCTCGCCGAGCTGATTCGAGAGGCGGGGTCGGTGGTGGCTTTGACCGGGGCTGGGATTTCGGTGCCATCGGGGATTCCTGATTTCCGCACACCTGGCACCGGCCTGTGGGAGAACGTCGACCCGATGGAGGTCGCCCACATCGACGCCTTTCATGGGGACACGAAGCGCTTCTGGCAGTTCTACCGCCCGCGATTCTCAGACCTCGGCGCGAAAGAGCCCAACCGCGCCCACGGCGTTCTCGCAGAGTTCGAAGCGAGCGGGATGGTCGACGCGGTGGTCACCCAGAACATCGACCGCCTGCATAGCCAGGCCGGGTCACAGCGGGTGATCGAGGTGCACGGCTCGATCGCAACGTCCAGTTGTGTCAGCTGCCGTGCGAGCTATCCGCTGGAGGGCGTCGGCGTGCTCTTCGACGAGGATGGGATCGCGATCTGCGCCTGCTGTCCCGGCAAGGTCAAGCCCGATGTCGTGCTCTTCGGCGAGCTCCTGCCCGAGCGGGCGATGGCCGAAGCCCAGGAGCTCTGCGCCGCGGCCGATCTCCTGCTTTGTGTCGGCTCGTCGTTGGAGGTCTATCCGGTCGCCGGCCTGCCCGAGCTGACGCTCGCGTCGGGTGGGCGCATCGCAATCGTCACCCAGGGTCCGACGCCGTACGACGACGAGGCGGTGCTCAAGCTCGATGGCGATGTGGTCGACGAGCTCGAAGCGGTGCTGGCGGCGCTGTAGGCGTTTGGTTGCTCGCAGCGAACGGCGTCAGTGAGGGGGTGAGGTTCGGGGCGGTGGCGGTGAAATCCCGGCCGGAGAGCGTCATGTGGAGATCCGTTCACGACAGTCGTGAATGGATCTCCAGGGGCGGGTAGCTCGTGGAGTTCGTCCGCAGGGGCATCGAGTGGAGATCTAAGCCCGACAGTAGGGACTGGATCTCCACAGGTGGTACTCGGAGGCTGATACACGCCGAACTCACCCCCTCACTGACAAACCCGGCCCGAGCCCTAACGCCGCGGCGGATTAACTGGTCCAGCGACTCACCCAAGCGCCCGCCGACGCCTCAACACCCGCTCGCAGAGCTTCAACGTCTCAACAACCTCCGCGGCGCGCTCCTCGGAGAGCTCGCCCTCGAGCGCCTCATTCGCCGCTTCCCCCGTGAGCTTGCGGCGCTCGCCGAGTGCTGCGAGATCCTGCTCTTGCCCGCTGGTGGCGAAGGCCGAGCGCTCGGCGAGTAGCGCCTCCAGCCCGACGCGGACCTGTAGCGCAGCTTCGCGCGTGCGCGCGGCGTCGACGTCGGCGCGTGCGCGCAGCAGCAGCAGCTCGCAGCCGGCGACGCGCTCACGGCCGCCCAGCACCGCGGCGATGCGCTCCTGCGGCCGCAGCACCTCGGCTCGGCGCCGACGCTCGCCGTGAGGGATCTCGATCGCCTCCTCCCAGCGTCCGTCGGCGAGCTCGTCACCGCCGCCGTAGCCAATCCGGACTGCGAGCGCGTGCTCGGAGTCGACGTCGGCGCGGTGAGCGTCGAGCGTGGCGGTGCGGCTGGCGTGAATGGCCTCGTTGATCAGCAGCAAGGCGTCGGCGATTGCCGCCTCTACCGCCTTCTGGTCGCCGCGCAAGTTCTCCAGCCAGTCGCCCGCCGCGGCCTCGTCGCCCAGGGCTTCGGGCCGAATCGCCGTCAGCGAAGTCAACGGTACGGTCTTGACCCGCGCCCCCGGCTCAGCCGCTGTGGGCTTCACCCGACGCAGACGGCGGCGGCGGGGAGCGGGTAGGCCCGCGACCCTGACCACGAGCACCCGCTCCGGCTCGCGGCCAAGGTAGCGCCCGTCTTCGAGCCCGACGGTGCCGGCGAGATCTAACTGGACGAAGGGGAAGCGCTGGGGGCCGGCCACGGCCGAATCGACGGGGCCGGCGATTACTCGCCGATGTGGGCGCTGGAAGCGCGGTGGCGCTTGTTGGCGCGGTCGGCCTTCTCGGCCTTCTCGGCCTTGTTGGCGATCTCGGCCTTGCGCTTGTTCGTCGGGATCGCGTATTCCGACGGCGAGGTGGGCACGCTCGGGTTCTCGATCTCGCCGAGGCGGTCGATCAGGCGCTGCCACTGATCTCCCTTGAGGATCTGGGTGAACTGCTGCGAGGCGCCGCCGCCGTCGGGGCCGTAGAGCGGCGTGTAGCCGACGTGGACGTGGTCGTCGTGGTCGCCCATGGCGAAGGTGTTGTCGGCCCCGAAGTCCATCAGGGAGATGATCTGGCTCGGTTCCATCGAGCCTTGGAGCTGCATCACGTCACGCACGAGAGCCTCGGTGATCGAGCCCTCGCCCTGGTTGCCGATAACCGGAATGCCGTTGATCTGGGCGATGTCGATCGCGTTGCCGGAAGAGTGGTGGCTGACGTTGCCCGAGCTCGTGTAGTAGCCATGGCCGCACTTGAGCGATGTGATCGTAAGGCGGAAGCCGCGCGCGACCAGGTACTCCATCAGGGCCAGGATGCGGCGGTCGATCGCGCCGTTGCGGATGTCCTCGCGACCACACGAGTAGATCTCGAGGTCGGGATCGGCCAGCACGCGGCGGATCAGCTGCGACTTCGACATCAGCAGCACCTGGCCGGTGGAGGCTCCACCCAGGAACGGGTTCTCGCCGGCGGCGCGATAGATCGCGGTCGCTTCGAGCAGCTTCCAGCCGTCGAGGATCGGCTTCGGGTCGATCTTCGGCGCTCCGCGGCCGGCGGGCCGAATCGCGAAGTGCACGTGGGGGGCGACGCCGGCCTCGGTCTGGCCGACCTCGCCGAGCACTGTGCCCGCGATCACCTTCGAGCCCGTCTTCAGCGGCTTCAGCTCCATCGTCTTGCGATCGAACCGCAGCGCCGAGGAGAAATAGGACTTGAAGCTCTCATAGCCGGGCATCTCATCCTTCATCAGCTTGTCGAGCTGACCGGTGAGCCCGGCGCGGTCGGCGTTATGGGCGCGCTCGGGGAAGGCGTAAAGGCGATCGCGGGAGTCCTCGGTGTTGCTGAGGCCGGCGTTCGCCGCGGCCTTCTCAGCCGCTGCAACCGCGTTCGCCTGCTCGGCGGCCTTGGCCGCTGCCTTCTTCTCGGCACCGTTGTTGCCGGCGCTCGCGGGGGCCGCGGGCTTGCCGTCGGCGTCGGGGCTGACGAGCTCGAAGTCCGCCGCGGAAAGCTTCTTCTCCTTCTGCACCGGATAGACGTCGGCGACCTCGCCGAGCTGGGCATAGGTGAAGCGGTTGCCGTAAGCATCGCGCAGCGTCATGTAGCGGCCGAGCTTCTTCGACTTGCCGATATCGGTGATGACGCCATCGTTGACCGCGACGACCGGCGCACCTTCGCGGGCGAAGATGTCAATCCCTCGACGTGTGGGTGAGCTAGAGATCACCTCGGCGACGTTGCCGGCCTCCCGCTTGCCGGGCTTGGAGCGCGCGAGCGCTCGGCGCTCGGAGATGTCGTCGGCGTAGCGCGCATTCGCTGCGACGGGGAAGTGAGCCCCCTCGGTGAGGCCCGTGAGGGAGCCGACGAGGTCGTCGGGAAGCTTCGAGTACTGGTTGGCGTAGAGGACGACCTCGTCGACGTACCAGTCGGCGTGGTTGTAGGCGAAGATCGCGGTACGGAGATCTTCCTCAGCGCCGGCGGCCTTGAGGTAGCGGCCGGCGGCGCAGATCGCGTCGACCGGGTTGTAGGGGTCCTTGCGGCCGTCGTTGTTGGCGTCGACGCCGTAGGCCTCCCATGAGGCCGGCATGAACTGCATCCAGCCCAAGGCGCCGGCGGTGGAGACGTTGAGGTTGGTGCCGAACGCGGTCTCGATGCGGTTGATCGAGGCCAGCACCTGCCACGGCACCCCGTATTCGGTGCCGCACGCCTGGTAGATCGGAAGCAGGAATGGCGGGATCGTGAACTGATCGATGACGAAGTTCGGGACGCCGATCGGGGCGGGCCCGAAGTCGGCGATCGTCAGACCGGGGTTCGAGTCCGTCGGCGAACCGTCGGCGTTGCGGTCCTCGGTGCCCTCCATCGGCTTGCGGTCGTCGACGACGCCACCCGAGTGGGTTTCGTCATCGCCCGCCCCGGACTTGACGCCCTCGCCGCGGCCGCCGGTGCCGCTGGGCCCGGGATCGCCACCGCTGGGGCCGACGGTGCCTCCTGGTGTAGTGCCGCCGCCACCGCTGCCGCCACCGCCGCCGCTTGGAGGCTCGGGCGCCGGCTCTGGCTCGGGCGCCGGTACGCCGGAAGAACCGGACTCCGTGGCGTCGAGTGGCGCCGAGCAGTCGGGATCCTGAAGGTCGGTGAGGCCGTCGCCGTCGTCGTCAACGAGGTTGGAGCACTGGGGCAGCGCTCCGATCGGCTCGAGGTCTTCGCCGTCGGGGAGGTTGATCTCGACGCCGCCCTCGCCGATGCCGACCGCACCGCCTTGGCCCGTTGCAGAGCCCACGGCGATACACCCTCCGGCGAGGGCAAGTCCGATCGTCAGTAAAAACTTCCTCTTCATCTCTCCATGCCTGGGAAGCCCGCGATGCCGGCAGGTGACCCCTGCCACCAGCCCCGGCGAATCTCCAGCTCCCGAGCCGTGCGAAAACTACTTGTTAGAGCACGTGTTTGCAATGTAGAACCAACCCCGCAACCGTATCCGAGTTGTGGGGGTATGCGCGTAGGTTGAATGTGAACGGTCACGGCTCTTGATCGGCAGTTCCCACGCATGGCTTGAAGACTGGCGAGGCGCTACCCTCAGGCGCGCCGAGATGGAAGCCTCAGAGGACAAGAGCGGGATCCGCGCCAAGAGCGAGGAGGCAGTGGGCGAGCTCGCCCAGGCATTGCTCGACAACCCGGTCTTCAGCTCCGCGTTGGGCCGCGCCCTGGGGGCCGGCGAGCGCGCAATGGGCGCCCAGCGCTCCGCCCTCGGAGCACTCAACGTCGCCTCCGGCTCAGACGTCGAGCGCCTGGAGCAGCGTTTGCGGTCGCTCTCGGGTCGCCTCGAGGCGATCGAGGACCGCCTCGACGACATCGGCGACGAACTCGCTGCGCTGCGCCGCCAGCACAGCCCGACCACCTAAAGCGAAAACGCCCGGGCAGCGCGGACCCCAAGCTCGACGAGCTCCTCGGGCTTATGACCGTTTGAGCCTTCGCCGGCGACGATCAGCGCGGAGGCGACAGCGAGGCCCAGGTCGGTCGCGGTGGCAAAGACAGCGGCCGTGGCCAGGTCCAATGCGGCTGCATTCGCGGCGGCACGCTCGATGTCGGCGCCGGTATGGGTGTAGGCGCTTGCAACTGCCAGCGTTCGTGCGCCCGGGCAAGCCGCGGCAACCGCTGCGGTGAGCGCCGGATCTCCGACGGCGACGCCGGTCGGCGAGCCTGGATCCGGCTCCGGCCGGGCGCTCGCTGCGATCACGACGACGTCGTCGCTGAGGGTGGGATCAAGCGGCGTGCAGGTGCCGAGCGCGATCACTCGCTGGGCGCCAAAACCGGCCAACTCGAGCAACACCGTGACAGCGCTCGGGCCGCCGATTCCGGCGGATTGGATCGTCAGCTCGCGGCCGTCCTGCGTTTCGCCCGAGTAGCCCCAGAGCCCGAATTCGTGATTGGCCATCAATGGTTTGACGAGCACGCGCTGGGCGAGGGCCAGCGCCACCCCGGGATCCGACGGCAGCAGGACGTCGGTGAAGATCGGCGCGGTTGGGCGAAGGTGGCCGGTCACGGGGTCGCGGATTATGCTGCTAAGGGCGTGGCGAGTGACGAACCGACAACTCCCGAGCCCGAGCAGCCCGACCACGGCGGCGACAGCAGCGTCGCCGAGTCGGTGCGAGCCGCCGTCGAGCGCACGATGCATGCAACGGCGGGATCGGCGGCAACGAGTCGCGAGCGCGCCGTCGATCTCGTCGACGAGGTGGTGCGCCGTGGGCGAGATGCTCGCGACGAGCTCGCGCGTCGCGGCCAGGAGGCCGGCGCCGAGCTCAGTCGCCGGGGTCAGGAGGCCGGCGCCGAGCTCGCGCGTCGCGGCCAGGAGGCCACGGGCGAGGTCTCGAAGCGGTTGGAGGTGCTCGAACAGCGTCTGGTTGAGCTCGAGGGGCGATTGGCCGAGACTCGATCCGGAGTCAAGGGTGAGAGCAGCACGGGCAAGGACTCTAAAGCTAAAGCTGAGGGTTAGATGAGCTCCGAGGGTCGCCGGATTGCGATCACCGGTATCGCAAGCGCTTGGGGCGCCGAGCTCGCGCGCAAACTCGAGCGCGACCCCGCTATCGCTCACATCGTCGGCATCGACAGCCGCCCGCCCGCGGTCGAGCTCGCCCGCACGGAGTTCCTCGAGGCCGACATCCGCAGTCCCGTGCTTTCGCGACTGCTGCCGACGACGGGGGTCGACACCGTGGTGCACTGCGGGATCCTCTGGTATCCGGAGCCCGGCCGGCGGGCGCAGGTCTTACACGAGATCAATGTCGTCGGAACGCTCCAGCTGCTGGCTGCGTGCGAGCGGACGGAATCGTTGCGAACGGTGATCGTGCGAGGTTCGGCGGCTATCTACGGTTGCGAGGGGCCGGCCCCGTACTTCTTCACTGAGGATCTCGCGCACGAGGCGAAGCTGCGGACGCGCTTTCAGCGCGATATCTCCGAGCTCGAGGAGTATTTCGACAACTTTGCCCGCCGACACCCGGAGATCGTCTGCTGCATGTTGCGCTACCAGCCCGAGATCGGAGCCGATCTCGACAGCCCGCTGGTGCGTTATCTGACTTTGCCGCTAGTGCCGGTCCAGCTCGGTTACGACCCCCGCCTGCAACTGCTTCACGCCGAGGATGCGACCGCTGCGATCGTTGCCGCGGTCGGGACACCGGTTCGGGGCGCGGTCAACGTCGCCCCCAGCGGCTCGATCTCCCTGAGCAGGGCGCTTCGGCTCTGTGGCAGAACGGCGCTGCCTGTGCCTCACCCGCTGTTCGAGCCGGCGCTCAGCCGGCTCGGCGACCGGCTCGGCGCCGGCGGGCTGGTCGGCGACGGGGTGCGCATGTTGCGCTACGGCCGCGGTGTGGACAACTCGCGGCTGCGCCACGAGATCGGCTTCGAGCCGGCCTATGACGCGGCCGCGGCGATTCGCGACTTCGCCGAGAAGACGCGCGGACGCCGCTTCGGTCCCAGCCTTCGTCCCGCGGCGATCGCGTCGCGCCTCACCGGGGCGTCGCGATGAGGCGTTGCCTACGAGCGCGGATCGCCCCATGAGCGAGCACTCCTCGACGACACTGGCACCAGAGGCGGTCGCGGATTTCCTGCGCGGGCTTCGAGGCGGCGTCGAGTCCGGGCTCGACCCCGTCGCCGCGGCTCAGCAGGCCGCCGGGTCGTTGCCGAGCCGGCTGCGCTCGGCGATCGACGCCGTGGTCGATCGTCTCTCCGGTGACTACTACGAGGACGAGTGGGGGTTCGATGAGCAGTTCGCCGAGGCGGTCTTCCCTCTGTTCGAATTCCTCTATGAGGTCTGGTGGCGAGTAGAGGTCGAGGGCGTGCGCCACGTCCCAGCTCATGGACGAGCGCTGCTGGTCGCAAACCACGCCGGTTCGCTGTTCCCATTCGACGCGACGATGCTGACGATGGCGATCATGAAGGAGCATCCGCTGCCGCGATGGCCGCGGTTCATGGTCTTGGA
>JBKJXG010000368.1:0-4932 GCA_046716525.1 Solirubrobacterales bacterium | reverse complement strand
CGGCAGCACCGGTGCCACGAGAAAGGCGATCACGAAGCCGAGGCCCGCACAAATGACCTTGCCCGCGATCGCGCCGCGGGCATCGAAGCGGCCCGCGAGCCCAGCCCGGGCGATCCGCTCGGTCAGTCCGACGCGAACGGCGAGCTCGTCGAGCGAGCGCGCACGGCCACCGGAGATGGAGCCGAACGCTTCGCGGGCGCCGGCGCCAAGTCGTTCCCCGGCGCCACCCGCGAGTTCCCAGATTGCAGCGAAGACGAGCAAGACGGCGCTCGCGGCCAGCACCGGGCTCACCGCGCGACCACCCGGCTCAGCCGCCTGATCGCAGCAAAGCCGCCGATCTGAAACGCCGCGGCAACAGCGAGCAATGCTGCCGAAGCCGGGTTGGCGAGCAGTCCGCCGACGAACCCCGGCTCGAGCAACTCCGCGAGCAAAGCCGCGCCGACCGGCATTGCCACGACGAGCAGCCCGGTGAAGCGCGCCTGTGCGGTCGCCGAACGCGCATCGGCCTCGGCGCGATCGCGGTCGGCCGCCGCCGCGGCAAAACGACGCAGCAGCACCGCGAGGTCGCCGCCGGCGAGCTGCTGGGACAGGAGCGCAGCGGCGAACGAGTCGATCCGCGGCGAGTCGACTCGCTCGCGGAGTCCAGCGAGGGCTTCACGAGTCGGCGTGCCAAGAGCGAGCTCGACTCGCACACGCTCCATCTCCCTTGCCGGCGGGCCCTCCAGCGAGGCGGCGGCAGCGCCCAAGGCGGCACGCGGCGAGCGCCCCGCTCCGAGCGCATCGGCAACAGCCGACGCGACCTCGGGCAGGCCGCGCTCGACCGAGCGACGATACGACGAGCGACGGCGTGCAACGGCCCATGCCGCCGCAGCCGGACCGGCGGCTGCCGCCAGCGGCGCCGGGCCGGGGCCGAGGACGGCGAACGCCGCAGCCAGAATCGCGAGGGTGCCGACGATCGCAAGCCGGCGCCGCTCGAGCTCGGTTGGCAGGTAACCCTCGCGGCCGGCACGGCGAAGCGGCTCGATTGCGGCCGAGAGCCAGCGCGCCGCCGCCGGGAACGCGAGAACCGCCTCGCGAAGCGCGACCGCTCCAAGCCCGCCCGCGGCTGCGGCGAGCACGACAGCTCCAAGCTCCGGTGCGGTCACTGGCGCCTCCACAGCTCGCGCACGCCCACCCCGGCGGCCGCGCGCAGCACCTCGGAGATCTCGATCACCTGGCGCGAACCCTCAGGTCCGCGGGCCATGTGGACGACGAGGTCGACACCGCGGGCCAGCTGCTCGCGGATTGCCTCGTGGGGCAGACCGACGCCCGCCATCAGCGCCAGGGTCTCGATCCGCCGCAGTGCGTCCTCGGGCGAGTTCGCATGGACGGTACTGAGCGCGCCATCGTGTCCTGTGTTCAACGCGGTCAGCAAATCAAGTGCCTCGGCACCTCGAACCTCGCCGATGATGATGCGATCCGGGCGCATGCGCAGCGTGTTTCGCAACAGGTCGCGGATCGAGACCTCCCCGCGGCCTTCGATCGACGCGGGGCGGCTCTCGAGTCGCACGACGTGGGGCTGGCGCAGGCGCAGCTCGGCCGCGTCCTCAATCGTGACCACGCGTTCGGCCGAGTCGATCCAGACCGAGAGCGCGTTCAGCAGCGTCGTCTTGCCCGAACCGGTACCGCCCGAGACGAGAATGCTGCGCCGAGAGCGAACCGCGTCCTCGAGCAACTCCTTGGAAAGGTTCGAGAGTGTGCCCGAGGCGACCAGCGCGCTCGGGTCGGGGCGAACAGCGGTGAACCGACGCACCGAAAGCGCCGGCCCGTCAACAGCGAGCGGGGGGATAACGACGTTGACGCGCGAGCCGTCGGCGAGCCGTGCGTCTGCCATTGGGCTGAGCTCGTCGACGCGACGCCCAACCGGGGCGAGGATGCGCTCGATCGCGTCGCGCAGCTCCTGGTCGGAATCGAAGCGCACGTCGCTGCGCTCGATCTGCCCGCGGCGCTCGACGTAGACGGTCTCGTGGCCGTTGACCATCACCTCCTCGACATCGTCGTCGGCGAGTAGCTCCTCGAGCGGGCCGAGCCCGACCGTGTCACGAAGGATCAGCTCGGCTATCTGCTTGCGGCGCGGACCCGAAAGGATTCCCGCGGCCTCTTCGACGAGCTCGCGAACCGTGGTCTCGAGCGCAATGCCGTCGACGGCCTCGCCGCGGCGACGATCTACCAGCCGCAGGCGCAGGTCCGCGGCGAGATCGCGAGCATGATCGTCGGCGGTGGCGATATCTCATAGAGGGGGCGGCGCTCGCGATCTCTCCCCTTGCGCGCATGAGAGGCTGGCGCGATGACCGCCCTCGAGCTGCTTGTCGTCTTCGCGGTGTTCGTTGGAATGTCGCTCCAGGCCGCGATCGGCTTCGGCTTTGCCTTCTGCGTCGCACCCGCCGCGTTTGCCGCCTACACCCCGGAGGAAGCGGTGATGTTTGTCCTGATCCTGGCCATCGCGATCAACTCGCTGGTGCTATTCGGCGAGCGACGCTCGCCGCAGGTGGCCGCGCGGATGTCGGCGACGATCGTGCTCGCCGCCGTGCCCGCAACGCTGATTGGAGTCTGGCTGCTGCAGCGCATCGACCAGCGACTGCTCCAGGTTCTCGTCGGCGTCGTCATTCTCATCGGCGCCACTGTCCAGATCCGCGCTGCGACTCGAGCACGAGAGCGAACGCGGGCGACCGATGGCGCTCCGGTTCGGGTCGAGCTTGCCGCAGGCTTCGCCGCGGGCGTGCTGACGACATCGATCAGCGTCAACGGGCCGGTGTTGGTACTGGCGCTGACCCACCTCGGCTTGCGCGGGCATCGTCTCCGTGATTCGCTCGCGGCGACGCTGCTCGGCCTCAGCCTTGCCGCGATAGCGATAGTCCTCGTCACGATCGGCCTCGGAGACAGCCTGCCGGACGGTGTCGCCCTCGCCGCCTGCGCCCCGGCGCTTCTGCTCGGCCATCGCATCGGCGCCGCAGCCTTCGGCCGGCTCGACGAGCTCACCCACCACCGATTGGCGCTCGTTGCTGCCGGCTTTGCGGGCCTGCTGAGCATCGCCGCCGCGCTGCTTTGAGGGCCTGCGCCGTGGCTCAGCTTTCGATCAAGCGCACCGACCGGGCAAAGCTCTCCGCGTGGATCAGCTTCAGGGACTGGCCGCGTGTGAGCGCGAGAACCGCGGTCCAGGAGTCGCTCGCCGCTTGGGGCATGATCTCGTCGGGCGCAGCGCCCGCCGCCGGAGCGAGCTCCAAGAGCCTTACCGCCTGGGCGGCCACATAGGTTCGCCCCGCCCCTCCGCCCGGGCCGGGTTCGCTGGTGACGACGACGTCGACGCGCCCGCCCGAGCCCGTTGAGTCCGCGAGGGCGCCTGCGGCCTGAACGACGATCTCGACCGGCCGCTGGCCGGCGTCGAGACGCTGAGGCGGGGCGGGCTCTACGCCCGCCGCATGCGCGCTTGCGAGTTGAGAGCTGAGGACATAACCGCCAGCCGGAACCGTCGCAGCGGGCGTGCGACCCAACGCCTGCTCGACGGAAATCAGGGCGTCGGGGGGAACGAAGCTCGCCGGAACTCGGCGCAGTTCGAGTGAGCGTTTCGCCGTCTCGTCCTTGAGTTCCCGGCCGGCGGCCAGCGGCTCTGCGGCGACCACGACCTCGCGCAGCTCACCGTATTCTGCTGCGAGCTCGGTGTCCTCGCCCGTCGACGCCGCGGCGAGTCCGGCGCACAACGCGGCGGCGGCGGCGAAGCCGGCGGAACGCGTTCGCCTGCTCACGGCGCGGACGCCAGCGGCAACTCGAGCACCGCGGTAGCGCCGGCGTCGTGGCGACAGGCGGCGAAGCGCCCACCGCACTCCAGCGCGACATCGGCGACTAGCTGCAGGCCGTGGCCGTGACGAACGTCGCGACTCGAGGGGACGAGATCGCGTCGCAGGACCTCGCCTCGGCGCTCGGGGACATGGCTCCAGAGCCCGGCGTCGGCGCCGTCCGCAACGAGTAGCCGCAGGTGCTCGGCGCGAACGACGCCGTCGACGCCGATCGGCCCGCGACCGTGCTCGATCGAGTTGGCGAGCAGGTTGTCCAGCGCCCGCGCGAGCGCAGCGCCATCGCAGAGGACGTGCGAGCCGTTGGCACTCCACGACAGCGAGAGCCCGCGCCCGCATGCAGCTGCCGCGGGTTGCCAGCGAGCTACCGCGGCCTCGGCGACATCAAGGACTTCCACGCACGTCGGCTCACCACGACCCTGGCCACCGTTGACCTCGCGATCGAGCAGGCCGAGTGCCGCAAGCGCCTGATCGAGCTGGTCGCGACCGGCGAGCCTGCGGCGCGAGCTCGCCAGCGCGAGCGCCTGAAGCGGGCGGCGGAGCTCGTGAAGCGCGCGATTGAGGCGCCGGCGGCGACGCCGAGAGCGCACTCGTTCGGCCGCGCCCACCGTGGCCAGGGTGAGCGCCATCGGCCAGGCCACCGGGGCAAGGTCAGCGATCGGCTCGATCATGCTCCGATCCATCCACTAGCCGGTATCCGACTCCCCAGCAGTTGACGACAAACCGGCCGGACTCGGGGTCGAGCTTTCTGCGCAGGCGACTTGCGTGCGAGTCGAGTGTGCGGGTGCGCCCGAGCGAGCGGTAGCCCCAGACGTTTCGCAGCAGCTCCTCCTTGGTGAAGACGTGATCCGGATCGGTGGCAAGCGTGCGCAGCAGCGCGAACTCCTTATTGGCCAACTGGATTGGCTTGCCGCCGACACGCACCTCGCGCCGAGAGGTGTCGATCCAGATCTCGCCGACGCGGACCGGGCCTTGGCGGCGACCGTCGCGGCGACGCAGCACCGCACGCATGCGCACGACCACCTCTTGGATGTGAAACGGCTTGACGACGTAATCGTCGGCGCCGCAGTTGAGGCCGCGGACTCGATCGGCGTCGCTGCTG
>JBKJXG010000367.1:0-2917 GCA_046716525.1 Solirubrobacterales bacterium | reverse complement strand
CCACTACCGCGTCGGTATCGATCGCCGGCAGGCCGGCTTGGAGGTCGATCGTCAGCACGCTGAGCATCTCGCCGCCGGAGAAGCGCTTGGGACGGCGCACGTCAACACAACCGAGCAGCTTGCTGCGGGTGGACTCGCCGGCGACGCGGTCGTGGATGACGGCGCTGGGAAGGAAGGCGCGACCTCGACCACGCTCTGCGACCGGTGCCTCGGGGAAGCTGGAGACGACGACACGCACTGTGCCTGCGCTCTCGCGGGCGCTGACGTAACTGCCGTCGACGGTCGTCGAGCTGCGGATCGTCATCGCCGCCGGATTACTGATGTCGATCTCTGTCAGCAGGGTCTTGGGGGCACCGCCGTAGGCGATGTCGCTGTACACCTCACCGCCGTAGGCGCGCGAGATCACGAGCGCGCGGTCGCCCGAGAGCAGCAGCTGGCGATCGTCGGCGTAGGCATACTCGCCAGGACCGTCGGGCAGAGCGATCGAATCGACGATCGCGGGGCTGTCGCCGCTGACGTCGGCGGCGCGAAGGCGGGCGCCGGCGAGCGCGAAGACGGTCGAGCCACTCGCCTTGACGATGTCGGGCTCGTCGACCCCCTCCTCCTGCACGTTCGTCGGCGAGGCGGGGGCGCTCGGAGCGGCGGCTACGTCCTCGGCCGCGCCTCCAGCGGCGCCATCCTCGACGGCGACCGGCATCTCTTTCACGGTCGGGGCGTTCAGCCGAGCGGCGTGGCTGCGCAGGTAGGCGCGGAGGCGATCGCACGACGCGAACGGCTGCAGCGCGCCCTTCGAGGCGAGCTTGGCGAAGCGCTGATGCGCAGCCGGCTCGCCGCCGGCCGCGGAGCCGCTCGCGACGATCGCTGTCGCGGCCGCTACCGTGGCGACGATCACGATCGAGCTGAGCACAAGGCGGGTCTTGGCTTTCAGGTTCATGACCGGACTACGGCGCTCGCGCGGTCTCGTCACGCCGTGTCTGCCAATACGCTGGAGCGATGAGAAGGGCGATCCGTCTCGCGACTGTCGGCTCGGCGTTGATCTCGGTCTCGATTGCATCCGGGGCGACCAGCATCGATTCCAAGACCTCGCTGAATCTGGGACCGGCGCCCGGCCAGTTCACTGGAGCGGTGCGTGCGGGAGACCCGGTTTGCGTTTCCGGTCGCACAATCAAGGTCAAGCGCGTCGAGGCCGGCCGTGATCAGACGGTCACCCGTGATTTCAGCGACATCACCGGCCTCTGGGAGCGCACGACCGATGAGCGCAGTGGGACCTGGTACGCGAAGCTCAAGCGCGAGCGCCGCGGCGGCAATCTCTGCCTCGGCGACAAATCGGCAAAGCGCTCCGCCGGCTGACCAGGCTCACGTCCCGCCGACGACCTCGCGTAGCCGGTCCTCGTCGAGGATCTCCGTGCCGACCTCCTCCGCCTTCGCCAGCTTCGTGCCCGGCGAGTCGCCGGCGACGAGATAGTCGGTCTTCTTCGAGACCGACCCCGTTACCTTGCCGCCCGCCGCCTGGATCATCTTCGTCGCCTGCTCGCGCGATAGCTCGGGCAGGGTTCCGGTGAGAACGAACGTCTTGCCCGTGAGCCGGCCCTCCTAGGCGCTTCGCTCAGCCGCTGAGAGCTCGAAGCGCAGGCCGCGTTCGCGCAGGCGGGCGATCAGCTCGATGATCGCCTCGTCGGCGAGCTCCTCGCGCAGCGACTCGGCGAGGATCGGCCCGATTCCCTCGACCTCGGTGATCGCCTCGGTGTCGGCCTCCAGCAGGCGGTCCATCGAGCCGAAATGCTCAGCGATCGCGCTCGCGTTGACCCAGCCGATACCGGGCAGGCCGAGCGCGTAGAGGACGCGGCCGAACGGGCTCTGCTTCGAGCGCTCGATCTCGCGCACCAGCGCCCGCGCCGAGGTTTCGCCGAAGCCGTCGAGCTCGGCGATTCGCTCGGCACTGAGGTCGAAGATCGACGCCGGGTCGGTGATCAGGCCCTCGTCGAGGAAGCGCATCACGTTCTTCTCGCCGAGGCCCTCGATGTCCATGGCGCCGCGAAAGTGCTTGACGAGTTGGAAGTTCTGACCAGGGCAGCCGCGGCGGTTGGGGCAAATCGTCCACACCGCGTCGGCTGTCTTGACCGTCTCGGTGCCGCATGCCGGGCACTTCTTCGGCGGGCGCGCCTTTCGCAGCCGCTTGCCCTCGCGGCGCTGGATCAACGGCGCGATCACCTGAGGGATGACGTCTCCGGCGCGGGTGACGACGACCTCGTCGCCCTCGCGCACATCCTTTTTCGCCAAGTCCTCCTCGTTGTGAAGGGTGGCGGTGGAGACGGTGACACCGCCGACGTGGACTGGCGCGAGCATCGCGAACGGCAGCATGCGCCCGGTGCGCCCGACGTTCCAGACGATCTTGTTCAGCTTCGTGGTCGCCGTGATCGGCGGGAACTTCCAGGCGATCGCCCATCGCGGCTCGCGGCCGGTGACGCCGAGCTCGCGCCAGAGGCGGCGCTGGTCGACCTTGACGACGACACCGTCGATCTCGAAGTCAAGCGACTCGCGGCGTTCTTCCCACCACAGACAACGCTCGACGATCTCGTCCGCCTCCTCATGCACGGCGATGTCGCCGTTGACGGGGAATCCGCGCTCGCGGATCCACTCGAGCTCGGCCGAATGGCTGTCGAACTCGACTCCCTCATGCACCCCGATCCCATAGCTCCATAGCGACAGCGGACGCGAGGCTGTGATCTCGGGGTCGAGCTGGCGGAGCGTGCCGGCGGTGGCGTTGCGCGGGTTCGCGAAGGTCGAAAGGCCCTCAGAGGCGCGCTGCTCGTTGAGCTCGGCGAAAGCACTGCGCGGGAAGTAGATCTCGCCGCGGACCTCGATCGCAGGCGGCGCGTCGTCGATCGTGTGGGGGATGGCTGCGATCGTCTTCAGG
>JBKJXG010000366.1:0-3731 GCA_046716525.1 Solirubrobacterales bacterium | reverse complement strand
CCTCTGGTGCGCGGCACTTTCGGCATGCCTCGTGCGCTTCGCGGGCTGCCGGCCGCTCTACAACCAGGTGCGCTCCGGCGGCGCCGGCGCCTTCACCGCCGACAATTTCCCGATCTTCGACCGCATGCTCCCGAACGTCTACGTCGCGGCCGACTCCAACCACGGCTACAAGATGATCGCCGTCGGCCGCGAGATCGCCAGGGTGCTCCAGGGCGAGCACTCCTCGCTGCTGCACCCGTTTCGCTTCGAGCGCTTCGCCACGGGTGATCTGCACCCTGTTTCGCACAGCCCGTATCCGTGGAGCTAGTAAGGCGCGCGCGGCTATGTGCCCGCCGGTGGCGAAGCGCTATCGCTACCGGCCATCGGCGCGCCACTCGTACGGAAGGAATTTTCCGTTGAGGACGATCTCGACCCGGTCACCCTTGGGATCGGGCTCGCGGCGGACCGTGAAGCCGAAGTTGATTGCGCTCATGATCCCGTCGCCGAACTCCTCGTGGATCAGCTCCTTGAGCGCCGGCCCGTAGACCTGGACGATCTCGTACAGGCGATAGATCGTCGGATCGGTCGGAACCGCCTCCTCGAGCGCCCCGCGCATCGGGGGCGCGATCAGCTCCGGGATCGCGTCCTCGGATAGTCCCAGCGCCCGCGCGGCTGCCCTCGCCTGCGCCTCGTCGAGCGGGAACTGACCCAGCAGGGCAGCCGTGGACCATTCGACCGGAGCGTCGACGATCTCGGCGAGCGCCGCCCAGGTCAGCCCCTTCGATCGCTTCGCGGTCAGGATCTCCTCGGTTAGTCGCTCTCGCCGGGACAAGGTGCGGCCAGAATATCTACGCGGACTCGGTGACCGCGCGGCGCGCGCGCTCTGCGGCGGCGTGGGCACGTGCGATGCGGGGATCGTCGGGGTGGTCTGCGAGGTTGGCGGCGACCATCCCCTCGCCGGCTTCGGCGGCGGCCGCGGCAAGCTTTGCGGCAACCACGGCGTCGGCGCTGAACGCCCAGCTGCCCGCCGCCGCGATCTCGGCTGCAGCCTCGGCGACCTCGGCTGCTGATTCGGCGATCGCCAGCGGAGGATCGCTTGCATGGGCGAGCGCGCGAGCTCGCGCGCTCGCTTGGCGCGCCCCAATCACCGCTGCGTATGCCTCGGTGTCCTCGGCGGCCACGACCAGGAGGCGCTCGCGCAGCTCACCGGCTCGGGCACCGAGTACACGAAGTCGCGCCTCGGTCTCGCCCTGGGCGGCGGCGCCCTCGGCTCCGATCCGGTCGGCGGCGAGGCCGCCCGTGAGCTCGACCAAGGCGGCGGCGGTGGCGGTGGTGAACGCCGAGGCAACACCGGCGGCGTGAGGCTCGGATCTCGACGCGAGCGCCGCGAGGGCGTCGCTGATGCTGGTTTGCTCGAGCCCCACGGCTCTCAAGCTACCCGGGGGCGCTCTCAGAACAGCCCCACCGTCCGCCCCTCGGCGTCGATGTCGACCTCGAACGCGGCAGCGGTCTTGCCGAGCCCGGGCATCTGCTGGATGTCGCCGCAGAGCGGCACTAGCCAGCCGGCGCCGGTGTAGGCGCGCAGGTCGCGGACCGGGAGCTGGAACCCGGACGGCGCGCCCAGCAAGTTGGGATCGGCCGAAAGCGAGAGCGGCGTCTTCGCCATGCAGACCGGGAGCTCGGCGAGCCCCTGGTCGGTGAATTGCCGGATCTTCTGCTCTGCCTCTAGGTAGTAGACGACCTCCGAGGCGCCGTAGACCCGCTCGGCGATCGTCTCGATCTTGTCCTTGATCGAGGTCTCGTTCTCGTACAAAAAACGGAACTCACGCGGCTGATCGCAAGCGGCGACCACCGCCTCGGCCAGATCGGCCACTCCCTTGCCGCCCTGGGCGAAGCCGTCGCTGACGGCGGCGGCGAAGGCGCCGGCCTCGCGGGCGAGCCGGCTGACGAGCTCGACCTCGTCGTCTGAGTCCTCGGGGCGACGGTTGACCGCTACGACGGCCGGGAGGCCGAACTCGCGCACGATCTCGAGGTGGCGGACCAGGTTCGCGATTCCGGACTCGATCGCCGCCCGCCCCTGCTCGCGGCTCGGCGCCGGCTCCTCGGCGAGGCCGCCATGGTGCTTGAGCGCGCGCACGGTGGCGACGACGACGATCGCGTCGGGGACGATGCCGCCGTTGCGACAGACGATGTCGATGAACTTCTCCATCCCCATGTCGGAGCCGAAGCCCGACTCGGTGATCACGTACTCGCCCAGCTTCAGGGCGAGCAGGTCGGCGATCAGCGACGAGTTGCCGTGGGCGATGTTCGCGAACGGCCCGGCGTGCATGAGGCAGGGCTGGCCCTCGAGTGTCTGGATCAGGTTCGGCTTGATCGCGTCCTTGAGCAACACGGTCATCGCCCCGGCGGCTCCGAGGTCCTCGGCGGTCACGGGCTCGCCTGCACGCGTGTACGCGGCGGTGATCCGCCCCATGCGCCGGCGCAGGTCTTGGAGGTCGCGGGCGACCGCCAGGATCGCCATCACCTCCGATGCCGCGGTGATGTCGAACCCGCTCTCGCGCGGGTAGCCGTTGGCGGCTCCGCCGAGGCCGAGCACGACCCGTCGCAGCGCCCGGTCGTTCATGTCTACTGCCCGCTTCCAGGTCACCTGCAGGGCATCGATCCGGTGCGGGTTGCCATGCAGGATCGAGGCGTCAAGGATCGCCGCGAGCAGGTTGTTGGCGGCGCCGATCGCGTGGATGTCGCCGGTGAAGTGGAGGTTGAGGTCCTCCATCGGCACGACCTGGGCGAATCCGCCCCCGGCGGCGCCGCCCTTCATCCCGAATACCGGACCCACCGACGGTTCTCTCAGGCACAGGACCGGGCTCCGTCCGATGTGGCCCATCCCCTCGGTCAGCGCCACCGACGTCGTCGTCTTGCCCTCACCCGCTTTGGTCGGGGTCATGCCCGTGACGCAGACCAGCTTGCCGTTCGGCCGATCGGCGAGCCGGTCGATCGCCGCGAGGGAGATCTTGCCCTTGTATCGGCCGTAGGGCTCAATCTCCTCGGGCGCGAGGTCGAGCTGCCGGCCGATCTCCTCGATCGGCCGGAGCTCCGCATCCTGCGCGATCTCCAGGCTGTTCTTCATCCTTTGCCTTTCGCTCCTTGCTCGGTCAATGTGAGACGGCGGCCGCACCAAGCTCGGAGACCAGGCGGTCGCGGTAGAAGCGGTCGAGCGCGAACGGCTCGATCAGCTCGGGTGTGGCTCCCGTGGCGACGAGCTCGGCCATCGTCCGGCCGACGATCGGCGCCGCCTTGAAGCCGTAGGTGCCCCAGCCGGCGCTGAGTAGGAACCCGTCGACCTCGGTCTTGCCCAGAATCGGGCTGAAGTCCGGGCTGATGTCACAGAGGCCGGCCCAGCTGCGCAGCACACGCGCGCGCTCGAGCTGCGGGAAGAGCTCGAGCGTATGGCGCGAGGACTCCTGGATGAAGTTGAGCGTGCCGTGCTGACGGTAGGTTGTCCAGGGTTCGATCTCGGCCCCGATCAGGAACTCGCCACGGTCGGTCTGGGAGATGTAGACGTGCATCTGTGAGGAGACGACGACGACGTCGAGCAGCGGCTTCAGCGCCTCGGTGACGAAGGCCTGGAGGATGTGGGTCGTGATCGGCAGCTCGACCCCCGCCATCGCCGCCACGGTCGAGCTCCACCCCGCTGTCGCGCTGATCACGTGGCCCGCACCGACGCTGCGGCCGTCGCGAAGCGTGACCCCGGT
>JBKJXG010000365.1:0-4591 GCA_046716525.1 Solirubrobacterales bacterium | reverse complement strand
ATCACGTCGAGGGTGATCGCCTGCATTCGCGGTGCCAGCGCAAAAGGCTTGCCAAGCGGCCAGGTCGCAATCTCCCGGGCGGTGACGTCGGCGATCATCTCCACGTACTCGGCGATCGCCTCGCCGTGGAAAGGCGGCAGCAGTAGCTTGCGCTGGCGCATGTGACGAGCGCCGATCGCCGTCAGCACCGAGTTCGGCCCGACGACCGGGCGCAGGGGCGACTCGGGCGTCAGCGACGGTGCCTGCTCGGGCTTGGCCGTGAACAGCGAGCGAACGTGATCGGGATGGCTGGTCACGTACGGATCGGTACCGGCACTGCGCATCTGAAAAACCTCGCCGAGCTCGCGGCGGGCGCGAAAGACGAACTCGATCTGGCGCTGGTTGAAGCGCAGGATCTGCAGCGCTCGGGGCAGATCGATCGCCGGCGGTGCGTCAAGGCCAACGTCCTCGTCGCCGAGCGGACCTGCCGTAGACGGCGGCGCCTCGCCGACCAGTGGTGACTCGATTCGGCTCAGATGTCGTGAATGGGTTCGGCCGAGCCGCGCTGTCCGCTGCGGCCGGTGCTTGCTCGAGATGCGGTATCTGCGACCGCGGGGCGGGCGCGACCTCCCGGCGGGCAGACCGGCAGCGGCATCGCATCGGGCCCGTGGCCACCGCGGCGCGGACCGCGTGGGCGCTTGGGCTCGCGGCGGAAGCGGCGGAAGGGGTTCTCGTCGGCTTCGGGCGGCGCCGACTGCTCTTCGGGCAGGATCGAGGCGCGGTAGGCCCACCAGACGAGATAGAGAAGCCCGGCGACGGGGATCTTCAAGATCACCATCAGAAAGAAGATGGGAAGGAAGCCTTCCACCTAGCCGAATTTCCTGGTCGCGAGCCTCACCAGTCCCTCACCCGAGAGTGTAACCGTCGCGCACCCATGCCAAGAGCGCGTCCGTATGCGCCTCGGTGAGCCCGATGGCCGACTCGGTCGGCACGAGCAGCGTCGGTGCGCTTCGCGCCGCGGCCCAGTCGTGACAGCTTTGGTCGAGCGAGTCATCGATCCACGCCAGCGGGCGGTTCGCCGAGTAGCTGGTGAGCGCCTCGAGCTTCCAATGTGCGGTGCCAAAGCGCGCCCGCCCGTCGAAAGTGAGCGCGTGAAGCTCGCTCGGCAGCCCGAGGATCAGCGGCAGCTGGTCGTTGGCGCGCCCCTCCCAGCCGGTGGCCCAGATCAACTCGTAGACCTCGCCTAGACGCGCGAGCTGCGATGCGGCGGCGTCGGCGATGCAATGGGCGATGCCGTCGATCAGGTGAAACTTGCCGCCGACTTGGTCGAGAGGGCCCTCGAATCCGAACAGGCTGATCACTCCGTCGACGTCGACTGCAAGCACAGGACGTGCTTCAGAGGCCTCCATCGCTCAAGCGTAACGACCGAGCCCTGCTATCTTCCGCCGCCGTGCCAAGCACCAATCAACTTATCCGCAAGGGTCGCAAGCCGCCTCAGAAAAAGGTGACGACGCCAGGCCTCAAGTCGGGGCAGGGAAGCAAGGCTCGGACCTCAGCGCCGCAGCGCCGCGGCGTCTGCACCCGTGTCTACACGGCAACCCCGAAGAAGCCGAATTCCGCGCTCCGCAAGGTCGCTCGCGTTCGCCTCACCAATGGCATGGAAGTCACGTGCTACATCCCGGGCGAGGGCCACAATCTGCAAGAGCACTCGGTCGTGCTGGTCCGCGGTGGCCGCGTCAAGGACCTGCCCGGTGTCCGCTACAAGGTGATCCGCGGCACGCTCGACGCCTCGGGCGTCTCGGATCGCAAGCAGTCGCGCTCGATGTACGGCGTCAAGAAGTAGCTGGGGGATAGTCGATGCCTCGCCGCGCACGTGCGCCCGTCCGCCCAGTCGAGCCCGATTCGGTTCATCGCAGCCGTCTCGTGATGCAGGTCGTCAACAAGGTCATGCAGCACGGCAAGAAGGCCGTAGCCGAGCAGATCACCTACGACGCCCTGGCGATCGTCGGCGAGCGCAGCGGCCGCGAGCCGGTCGAGGTGCTCGAGGAGGCGATCAAGGAGCTGACCCCTTCGCTCGAGGTCCGCTCGCGCCGCGTCGGCGGTGCCACCTACCAGGTGCCCGTCGAGGTCCCGGCCCGCCGCTCGCGCACGCTCGCGGTGCGCTGGCTCGTCAGCTTCGCCCGCAACCGGCGCGAGAAGACGATGTCAGAACGCCTCGCCAACGAGATCCTCGACTCGGTCCAGCAGCAGGGCGGCGCCTGGAAGCGCAAGGACGACATCTACCGCATGGCGCAGGCGAACAAGGCTTTCGCCCACTACCGCTGGTAAAGCGCTCCTTCTTGCGCACCGGTTGATCGCGCCCGTTGCGGCGTAGGGCCTCATTTTTCAGTGAGGGGAGTGGGCTCGGCCGCTGCGGGCATCTTGTGGAGATTCGTTAAACGACTGTCGTGAATGGATCTCCTCGCGCGGTGTTTTCGGTGCGGGAGCTGTCCTATGGAGATCCAGTTCCGACCGTTGAAACCAGATCTCCACACGTTCTTAGGCGCCTCAGAGCGCCACCCCTACCCAGCAAAACCCGCTCACAGCCCGTCGCATGCGCTCCGGGTTCCGCCTAAGTCTTGCTTCTCGCCTCTCTGCCCTCCGGCGCGCCGTTGCTCGCGGCCGCGGCCTTGGCTTCAGCGTCTGACTTCACTTGAGAGCGTTGCTGCGTCGTCCGGGTTCGCTTCGGCGGGCGTAGGGCGGCGAGCTGGTCGGGTGTGAGTGTCGCCAGGGCGACGCCGCTGACAGCGAGCGCCAGCGCTCCGAACAACTCCATGTAGAAGCCCTCGCGCGGGACCGCCTCGGCGTCGATGAAGCGATCTTCGTTCAGGGTGCCGATGGCGTTCGCGTCGGGCAGGTCGAGCAACAAGAAGAGCAGCAGCGCAACGGCGCCGGCAACTGCGACCGCGATCGCCGCGGGCTTGGAGGCGGTGAACACGGCGAGGGCGAGGGCGCCCACCGCAAACGCGGCTATCACCATCAAGGCGTTGCCGTGACGTTCGGAGGCGTCCTGCTCCAACAGCGGCTCGGCTCCCGGCGGCGTGAACTCGAACGTCGTCATCAGCTCGGATGCAAACAGGGCGATGGCCGCAACCAGGATCGCGAGCGGTAGCAGTCGCGTCAGCCGGCTGACGGTGACCGGGGTGGACGTGGTCTCGGCTTCGGTCACGTGCCCGCTCCCTGCACCTTGCGCTTGGCGCCCGCCTTGCCGGGCGCGGCACGCTTGGCCGCGCCTCGAGCGCGGGCGGCGAGTTGTTTGAGGCTGCTGCCGTCACCCGGAGCCGCCCTGGTTCGAAGCGGTGCCGCTGCGGGGGTGGAGCGCAGATAGCGGGGCAGCAGCGCCCCACACGCGACCAGTACCGCGGCGGTTACGAGCTGCATCCAAAAGCCGTCGAGCAAGCGCGCCTGCGCACCCTCATAGACGATCGCCGCTTCGCTCTCGTCGAGTGCCTTCGGCATGTCGACGAGCAGGCTGATTGCGATCGCCGTAATCCCGATCAAGATCAGCAGGCGGGCGAGGCCGGGGCGCTTGCGTGCCGCGACGACGACGACGACGATCGCGGCGATCGCCAGCGGCAGCATCACCCAAGCGTGAGCCTCGCCGGCTCGCTCGGTCTCGACGTCGGGAGCGGGGGCGACGGCTCCGATGCTGCCCGAGTAGGCCTCGCTGCCGACGCTGACGCCGCGGTAGTCGAGCCACTGCGAGACCGCGAGCGTGACCGCGGCAAAGATCGCGACCACGATCACGCCTCTCGCCGGCGTCACATGGCGCTGGCCGAGGTGCAGCAGCGCCCTGAGCAACGCGACGATCGCAAGCGCCGCCGGTAGCAAAAGCGCGCGCCAGATCCACAGGACGCCGGCACCGGCGAGCTCGGCGGCGGCCATGAAGGCCTGCGCCGGGATCAACAGCATCTCGCGCCCGAGCTTGACCGCCTCGGTCCCAGCCGTCGCGGCGGGACTCGCCATCCGTCGGATGTCGGTTGAGAGCGTGCGGCGCTTGCGCTTGGCACCCCGGGCGGGCCTCGCCCGCTTGGCCAGTCTCGCTGGCTTCGAGGCCGTGCCGGCCTGGCGTGAGCTTGCCGCCTGGGCCTTCGCAGCCGCCGCCTTGGCGGCCTCGGCCTTACGCGCCTCGCGTCGCGACGCCGGAGTGCTGTCTGTTGGCTTGTCGTTGGGGGTTTCCGCGCTCATGGTGCGTCCCTGGAGCCCCTTATCCCTCTGCTATAGTCACGCGTCGCTTGCGGCCGACCCGAGCCTGGCGCGCGAGCGGGGAATTCCTGCCATGGATAGCCGCACGACATAAGATCGTTCCGGACTTTCAGTGGCAGTCTCGCGCTCGGTCCCGAAGGGGCCTTTTTTATGCGCTAAGACGGCTCTTTCGGCCGGTTCGTCTCTCCTCCTTGCGACGGCAGTCTTAACCGCCGCTCAACTTACAGCAACCAACTTAAACACCTTACGAAACAAATGCCACGCTCATTCCCACTCGAGAAGACCCGCAACATCGGGATCATGGCGCACATCGACGCCGGTAAGACGACGACGACCGAGCGCATCCTGTTCTACACCGGCCGCACCC
>JBKJXG010000364.1:0-2731 GCA_046716525.1 Solirubrobacterales bacterium | reverse complement strand
CGCGTGGGTCGAGGCGGCAGCTGTGGACCCTGAGCCCCTTGCGTGAGCGTCGGCCTGCGCTGGGTGGGATGACTTCGATCATTGCGCCGGCGTAAGGGGCGATGTTCCAATGGTCGGCGGCCGAGCGGTGGCTGAGGACGGCACCCGGGCCGAAGGTGAGGACCGCGGCCATGTAGTGGCCTTCGGGTGTGAGGAGCTTGTGACCGACCGCGTAGGTGCCTCGATGCAGTGGGAGGAGGTGGCCGGATCGCAACCGTCTGTCGATCGCGCCCGCGCCGATACCCATCCTCACCAGCTGCCACCGGGCAACGACGCCGTGCTGCGCACCCGCGAGACCGGCGATCCGCGCGTCGGCGTGACGTTGCTGAGTTTCTCGTGCAATGCGCGTGTAAAGGTCGGCCACGTCTGGAGTGCAGCGGGCAAGGGCCCGCGGGTGGCGCGCGGAACGAAACGGAAGTGCGGCGCGGTTGTGCCGTTACGATCGGGGCATGCCTACTGCTACCGCTTCACAGCTGACATCCGATGCCGCTCGGGAGTTCATCGACGCAGGGCCACTCGGCCTGCTGATCGCCGGCGAGGGCGTCCAAGCCGCCGACGGGCGCACGCTCGAGAGCATCGATCCCGCCACCGGCGAGCCGATCGTCGCGTTCGCCCACGCCGGCGCCGACGACGTCGACCGCGCGGTCGCCGCGGCCCGCGCGGCGCTCGACGGCCCGATGCGAAAGATCTCGCCGTCAAAGCGCGCCGGGCTGATGTACGCGCTTGCCGACCTGCTGAAGGCAAACGGCGACGAGCTCGCCGAGCTCGAGTCGCTCGACAACGGCAAGCCTCTCGGCGCCGCCAAGGGCGACATCGCGGCCTCGGTCGCGCACCTGCGCTACTACGCCGGCTGGCCGACGAAGATCGAAGGCGAGACGATCCCCGTCTCGGCCCGCGACATGCTCTGTTACACGCTGCGCGAACCGGTCGGCGTCTGCGCGCAGATCGTGCCCTGGAACTACCCGCTGCTGATGGCGATCTGGAAGATCTCCCCCGCACTCGCGGCCGGTTGCCCGCTGATCCTCAAGCCGGCTGAGCAGACGCCTCTGACCGCGATCCGCCTCGGCCAGCTCGCGCTCGAGGCGGGCTTTCCCGAGGGCATGGTGCAAGTGCTCACCGGCGACGGCGAAACGGGCGCTGCGCTCGTTGAGCATCCCGGCGTCGACAAGGTCGCCTTCACCGGCTCGACCGTGGTCGGCCGCGAGATCGCCGCCAAGTGCGGCAAGGCGCTGAAGCGGGTGACGCTCGAGCTCGGCGGCAAGAGCCCGAACATCATCCTCCCCGATGCCGATCTCGAGGCCGCCGCCAAGGGCTCGTTCCTCGGCCTCTACTCGAACTCGGGCCAGGCCTGCAACGCCGCCTCGCGGCTGTTCGTGCAGCAAGACGTCTTCGACGAGGTCGTCTCGAAGCTGGCCGAGTTCGCCGGCGACGCCAAGGTCGGCCCCGGCCTCGACCCCGACTCGCAGTTCGGCCCGGTCGTCTCCGAGGAACAGTTCGGGCGCGTCAGCGGCTACATCGACTCGGGCCTCGAGGAGGGCGCCGAAGCGGTCGCGGGCGGCAAGCCCGCCAACGGCAACGGCGGCTACTTCATCGACCCGACCCTGTTCACCGGTGTCTCCGACGAGATGAAGATCGCCCGCGAGGAGATCTTCGGCCCGGTGCTGGTGGCACAGCCGTTCGAATCGCTGGAGGAGGTCGCCGAGCGTGCCAACGACACCGAGTACGGCCTCGCCGCGGGACTGTGGACGCGCGACATCTCCAGGGCGCACAAGCTCGCCGCCCTGCTTCGCGCCGGATCCGTGTACATCAACACCTGGGGCGCCGGCGATCCCGCCGCGCCTTTCGGCGGCTATAAGGCGTCGGGCATCGGCCGCGAGAAGGGCCATCACAACCTCGACGCGTATCTCGAAACGAAGGCGGTGTTCACGCAGCTATGAGCGGAGAAGCGGACAACCTTTTCAACCAGGAGCACGTCGAGCGATACCGAGAGACCGGCGGCGAGATCGGCCACGAGTGGCGCAGAGCGACGACGCTGATCCTGACTACGACCGGCAACAAGTCGGGTGAGCAGCGCGCGACACCGCTGATCTAGCGAGCACTACGGAGATCACCTCGTCGTCGCCTCCAAGGGGGGCGCCGACGAGCCGCCGGCCTGGTTCGTCAACCTCGAGGCCAACCCCAGCGCCGAGATACAGGTGATGGCAGATCGCTTCCCGGTTCGCGCCCGCGTCGCCAACCCCGAAGAGCGTGCAGAGCCGTGGCCGCTGATGAACGAACAGTGGCCCGACTACGACAGCTACCAGGAAAACACCGAGCGCGAGATCCCGGTCGTCGTGCTCGAGCGGGCCTGAAGCCCTGCCCGCTGCCCTCTACGATCTCCGGGCCCGGGTAGTCAAACTGTAAAGACTGCGGACTTAAAATCCGCTGCCCGAAAGGGCGTTGCGGGTTCGAGCCCCGCCCCGGGCATCGGAAAAACCCGCGTCAGAGGGCGATTTCGAGCTTCATCCCAGCTACACACGGGTAGTGCAAGATTGGACGCGAGCGCAACCTTGTCCTCGCCAACGTGTTTTTGAGGATGAGCAGCGTCTAGACCCCGCATGGAGGCCTCCACCCTCACACACGCCGGCGGTAGAGCAGCGGGGCTCCTGGCCCGCCGTTCACCCCTGCTGAAACTGCAGGGCGACCCCAAGCT
>JBKJXG010000363.1:0-2548 GCA_046716525.1 Solirubrobacterales bacterium | reverse complement strand
GGCCGTCTCGTACTCACCTATTCAGTTTCGTGAAGGGGTTAGAAGCCCGCCGGGTGGCGCACTTTGAAGTCCGCCGGGTCGCGTTGGACCTTGCTCCAGCCCGGTCCATCGCCTGGCGTCATCGAGGTGTCGAAGCGCAGACCGGCGATCACCACGTACATATGGCCGGGATTCGAATAGGTCGTGATCCACTTGCCTTCTCCCGGTTCCTCCCAGCGCATGAAGGAGGTCGAGGGCATCGGCGCGTCGAGAACCTTGGCCCCGTACTTGCCGAGCGCAAAGGAAACGGTGCCTGAGCAGTCATAACCATCGTCGATCCAGCTTGTGTGACCACCGCCGTACTCATACGGCTTGTCGTCGATGCTGTTTGCGGCTTCGATTGCACGCTTCACAGCTGTGGGCGCGTTGGCCGGCGCGATCGCAAACCCGTCCTTGAGCTTCGCCTTGGAGCCGGGAGTCGTGGCGCCGGTGCCGCCGGGGCCGATGCCGCCCGTTGCGGCTGCCTGTGCGCCGGCGGGAAAGGCGATCAGTGTGGTGATCGCGGCGAGACCGAGCGCGGCGCTCAGCCCGAGCTTGTGCCTTGATTTCGAATCGTTCCTGTAGGTCAACCGAAACTTCTCCTTCGTCGGCCTACGGGGTTAGCTGACGGGCTGGCGCTGAAAGAGCCTGCGCCCCCGCCCGTGGCGGGTTAGCCCCAAAACAGTTGGTTCCCCCGTTCTCGTCGTTTCCCTGTCGGGTGGACTCCGAGATTCGGCTTTACCGGTATCGAGTTGTGGCAGCGTACCTAGTTCGACGGCGGTTTGCGAAGACCTGCTCACACAACAGCAGCAATCTGCACAGCAACGATAGTTGCAGCCGGCGAGGAGAAATGCCTCAGGCCGGCTGAGAAGCGGGCGCGTTCGACTCCGCCCAGGCGATGATCCGCTTCGACTCCGTGATCACCTCGCCGTCATCGGTGACGAGCACCGGGACCACCCGCTGCCCCGAGATCTCCTCGATTTCGCGGCGGCCAACGGTCATCAGGTTGAGAAAATTGGGACCGAGCCCGAGACCCTTGACCTTGATCAACTCGAAGGCGTGTCCAGCGTCCGTCAGCGCCTTGTAGGCGTTGGCGCAGGGGTGGCCACCCGGGCGCAGTGTCTGGGCTGTCGTCCAGCAGATGTAGAGCTTCATGCCCATCAACCTATCGACGCGCGCTCGCCTCGCGCTCAGCGCCCGAGGGCGACCGACTGCTCCCATGTGCCGCGGTCGAAGAACGGCAGGTCCGGCGAGGAACCGGCTCCCTGGGCCATGACCTCGTACGTGCGCCGCGGCTCGCGCCAGGTGCCGACATCGGGGTTGGCGAAGCGCGCGCTCAGCAGCGCCGCCGTCTTGCGCGCCGCGCGCGAGTACTGCCGCGCCTTCAGCGTCCGCGACCGAGACGAAGCCGCTCTGCCCCCGGTGGCAGCACGTCCTTGGCCTCGAGCACCGTCGCCGCTGCCGGCGCGCTCACGGCCATCGCGATTGCCGCGGTCGCGACCAAGGCGCCGCCTGGGTGGCCGAACTGGGCCCTGCCGTTCATCTCTCGCAACGTAGCCCGTGGCGGTGTCGCATGCGCTGGTTGTCGGCGCTGGTGCGGTGCTAGGTTGGCGGCGAATGGACCTGAACGGCAAGACGGCGCTGCTGACCGGCGCGACCGGCGGCCTCGGCAGGGCGATCGCACGCTCACTCGCAGAGCGAGGCGTGAGCGTGGTCCTCAGCTCGCGCAAGGCCGAGGAGCTGGAGGTGCTCGCCCGCGACCTGCCCGGCACCGGCCACAAGGTCGTCGTCAGCGATCTCGCCGAGGTGGGGCTGGCGCTGGCGCTGCTCGAGCGGGCCGGCGAGATCGACGTCCTCGTCGCCAACGCGGGACTCCCCGCGTCGGGCAAGATCGACGGCTTCTCACAGCAGGAGATCGGGCGCGCTCTGCGAGTCAACCTCGAGTCGCCGGTGCGGATGGCGCGCGAGCTCGCCCCCCGCTTCGAGCAGCGTGGCTCCGGCCACCTCGTCTTCGTTTCCTCGATCTCCGGCAAGACCCCGACAGCGCGCGCCTCGCTTTATGCCGCGACCAAGTTCGGGCTTCGCGGCTTCGCGCTGTGTTTACGCGAAGACCTGCGCGGCAGCGAGGTCGGCGTCTCAGTCGTCAGTCCGGGCGTGATCCGCGCCGCCGGGATGTTCGCCGAATCGGGCGCTGCGGCGTCACCGATGATGGGCACGGGCACCCCCGAGCAGGTCGGCGACGCTGTGGTCAGCGCGATCGAGCGCAATCGCAGCGAGGTCACGGTAGCGCCACTTCGCCAGCGCGCGCTCGGGCGCGTCGGCGCGAACGCGCCCGAGCTCTCGGGGCGCCTCGCCGGCAATCTCGCGACCAAGGTCGCCGACGAGATCGCCTCGGGACAGACCGAGAAGCGCTGATGGAGCTGGCCGGCAAGACGATCCTGCTCACCGGCGCGACCGGTGGGCTGGGCCGGGCGATTGCCGCTGCACTCGCGAGCCACGGTGCGAGTCTCGTGCTCTCCTCGCGCAAGCC
>JBKJXG010000362.1:0-5504 GCA_046716525.1 Solirubrobacterales bacterium | reverse complement strand
GGCCGCGATCAAGCGCTCGTTCGATCAGCGCGCGCAAGCGACCACGGAATCGCTGGCGGCCGAGCTCGAGCGTGCCGAGCGCTCGCTCGCGGGAACGCAGGAGCGCAGCGAGGCCGCGATCTCCTCCACCGCCGAAGCCGTCGTCGAGGCGATCAACGACCGGCTCACGAGCGAGCTCGCCGATCGAGCTCGCAGCGCCGCGGTCGCGGCGGCGGCCGAGGTCGAGCGGCAGATCACTGCGCATGCCGACAAGACGCTCTCGCGCAGGGCGCGGCGCCAAGAGCTGAAGCTGGCTCGGGAGGAGCGTGAGTCTCGCATCGTTCAAGCCGAGCGCCGGATCGCCAAGCGGGGGGACGAGATCGTCACCCAGCTCACGACCACGGTCGAGCGGCTCCGAGACCACAACCTCGCGAAGCTGCAAACGGAGGTGGAAGGCCTGGGGCGACAGGTGCGCGAGGACGTCGATGGCCTGCGCACGCTGGTCGTCGAGTCGGGGCGCACAGTCGCGACACAAGCCGAGGCGGTTGCAAGCGAGATCGCCGCGCTCGAGGACGAGCTCACCGGTATCGATGACGATGTCCGCGCCGCCGCAGCAGCCGCAGTCGAGCGTGTCGCTGAGACGGCGACGATCGCCGAGGCGACCGTGAGCACGGAGGCACACAACGCGGCCGCGGTGGCGATTCGCGACGTCACTGAAACGGCCAGTCAGCTCACGCGCCACCTCGAACAGCAGGCGAACACAGCCGAGGCGCGCGACCGTCTCGACGACGTGCTGGAACGCCTGCGCGCCGCCGATGAACGCCTGCGCGAGAGCGACGAACGCACCCGGCTGGCGCTCGGCTATCTGCGCGCCGTCTCCTAGACCCTCAGTCCGGCCCGGCGATCCGCCGCAGAGCGCCCGGGCGCAAGAGCGCGAGCAGGACGCTGCCGTCGATCACCGCGAGGCCTCCTTTCTTCATCTCGATCCGAGCGCCGGTGGCGAGTTGCACAGCCCGCGAGAGGTCGGGCTCGTGGCCGACGAGCAGAACCTCGCCGCGCCCCCGAGCGAGCTCGGCCGGGTCGAAGTCGCCGCCACGCAAGGCCTTGCTGGGCTCCGGTTCGATACCGAGCGCATCGCATACCAGCCTGGCCGTGGCGGCGGCTCGCACCTTGGGGCTCGTCAGGCACGCTTCGATTCCCGAATCCAGCTTTGCGAGCGCCGCGCCCGCAGCCCGCGCCTGACGCTCGCCCTTGACCGTCAGTCGCCGCGATGCATCATCGTCGGCGATGTCCTCGGCGTCCCCGTGTCTCAGCAGCCAGATCATCCGCTCAGGAACGATCGTCGCACTTTGCGCAATCGCCTGCCGGTGACATCTGGCCCGCTTGCCATGATCGAGCGGTGAGCGGGAAAGTCGCACATCTGCACGTCCACAGCGAGTACTCGCTGCTTGACGGAGCATGCAAGATCGAGGCGATGGCTGCGCGAGCGGCGCAGCTCGGGATGCCGGCGCTCGGGCTCACCGATCACGGCGTGATGAACGGAGCGGTCGAGCATTTCAAGGCCTGCCGCAAGCATGGGATCAAGCCGATCATCGGCCTCGAGGCCTATTTCGTCGACGATCGCCGGGCCGAGGGCCGCGTCGAGCGCAACCACCTGACGCTGCTGGCCGCCGACGACGCTGGCTTTCGCAATCTCGTCAAGCTGACGTCGGCCGGTTACCTGGAGGGCTTCAACCGCGGCAAGGCCAACATCGATGCCGAGCTGCTGGCGCGCCACTCCGATGGCGTCATCGCCCTGACCGGGTGTCTGCAGTCGCGGTTCTGTCGGCGCTTGGTGGAAGAAAGACCGGCGGACGCTCGTGCCCACCTCGACGATCTCGTCCAGATCTTCGGCGCCGACGACGTCTACTTCGAGGTGCAAGAGAACGGCATCCCGGAGCAATCGAAGGCCAACGAGGGCATCGTCCGCTACGCCCGCGAGCTCGGGCGGCCGCTGGTTGCGACCGCCGACGTCCATTATCTGCACAAGGAGGACTACCAAAACCACGCGGCACTGCTTTGCGTGCAGACGAAGTCCACCCTCGAGCAGCCGAAGCTGACCTTCGACACCAACGAGTTCTTCCTCAAGAGCGCAGAGGAGATGACCCAGGCGTTCGCAGCGCACCCGGGTTCGGTCGAGACGACGTTGGAGATCGCCGAGCGCTGCCAGGTTGAAATCGAGCTCGGCAAGCTGCTGCTGCCACGCTTTCCGACGCCAGACGGCGAGGAGCCCGGCGCCATGCTGCGCCGGCTTGTCGAAGAGGGTTTGCGCGACCGCTATGGCGACCCGATCCCAGCCGGCGCTCGCGAGCGCGCGGATTTCGAGCTCGGCGTGATCGCTGAGATGGGCTTCGAGTCCTACTTCCTCATCGTCTGGGACTTCGTTCGCTACGCGAAGGACAACAACGTGGCCGTAGGGCCGGGCCGCGGCTCGGCCGCAGGCTCGATCGTCGCCTACTCACTCAAGATCACCGATCTCGACCCGCTCGCCAACGACCTGCTGTTCGAGCGCTTCCTCAACCCGGCACGCAAGTCGATGCCCGACATCGACATCGACTTCTCGGTCCGCGGGCGCGAGCGTGTGATCCGCTACGTGCAGGAGAAGTATGGGCGCGAGTCGGTCGCCCAGATCATCACCTTCGGCAAGATGGCGCCGCGCGCGGCCACGCGCGACGCCGCCCGCGTGCTCGGTCACACCCACGCCACCGGCGACCGGCTTGCGAAGCTGATCCCGGAACCGATCATGGGCCGCAGTCCGAGCTTCGAGGAATGCATGAAGCCCAACCAGGACTTACGCAAGGCATACGACGCCGAGGCCGACGCGCGTGAGATCGTCGATGTCGCGCGCGGTCTCGAGGGGATCGTCCGCAACAACTCGATCCACGCGGCGGCGGTGGTGATCGCGGATCGGCCCCTGGACGAGATCGTGCCGCTGCAGCTGGCCGAGGATCGTGGTGCCGGCGCCGAGAAGGGCAGCAACGGAAAGCCCGTGCGCCAGTACAAGATCGTGACCCAGTACTCGATGGGCCCGATCGAGGAAATCGGCTTGCTGAAGATGGACTTCCTCGGGCTACGAAACCTCGATGTGATCGAGGACGCGGTCGAGATCGTCAGCCGCTCGCGCGGAGTCGAGCTCGACATGCAAGCGATCCCGCTCGATGACGCGAAGACCTACGAGATGCTCGCCAAGGGCGACTCGGTTGGTGTCTTTCAGCTCGAATCCGAGGGCATGCGAGACGCGCTTCGCAAGGTCAAGCCGACACAGTTCGACGACATCGTCGCCCTCGTCTCGCTCTATCGCCCGGGTGCGATGCGCTACATCGATGACTACGCCAGCGGGAAGCGCAATCCGTCGCAGGTCCAGTTCGCCGACGAGCGTCTGCGCTCGATCACCGAGGCGACCTACGGCTGCTGCATCTACCAGGAGCAGCTGATGGAGATCTCGAAGCAGCTCGGCGGCTTCAGCGGTGCCGAGGCCGACGACCTGCGCAAGGCGATCGGCAAGAAGAAGCGCGACCTGATGGCGACGATGAAGGACCAGTTCATCGAGGGCTGCGCCGCATCCGGAACGGCCACCCCCGTAGCCAAGGACCTGAGGTCGCTGATGACGGCGGCGGCCGACTACTCGTTCAATAAATCCCACGCGGCTTGCTACGCGCTGATCGCCTACCGCACCGCCTATCTCAAGGCCAACTATCCGGCCGAGTACATGGCGGCGGTGATCTCGTCCGTGATGTCGACCAAGGACAAGGTGCCGTTCTTCGTCAACCGCTGCGAAGCGATGGGCATCGACGTGCTGCCGCCCGATGTCAACTCCTCCGTCCATGGTTTCGTCGTCAGCGGCAACTCGATCCGTTTCGGGCTCGACGCGGTCAAGAACGTCGGCCACTCGGCGGTCGAAACGATCATCGCCTCGCGTGAAGCCGCGGGCCGCTTCGAGTCGGTCTGGGATTTCTGTGACCGCGTCGATGCCCGGGCTGTCAACAAGCGGGCGATCGAGTGCCTGGTCAAGTGCGGGGCGCTCGATTCCACGGGCGACAGCCGCCGCGGAATGCTCGAGATCCTGCCCCAGGCTCAGACCGCGGGCCAGAAGTCGCAGGAGGATTCGCGCCGCGGGCAGGGATCGATCTTCGACTTCGGCGGTGAGCCCGGCGGGGAATCGCCCGGGCCGGCGTTCGCCGCGCCCCGCCACTCGCCGGTGCCCGATGGTGAGTTCGACCAGCGCGAGCTGCTTCGACTCGAGAAGGAAACGTTGGGAACGTTTGTCTCGGCACATCCCCTGGCCGAAGTGCGCGACGCCTTGCGCGCGCGAACCGACCGGCCGCTGGCGGCTGTGGGCGACCTCGCCGATGGCGCTTGGGTCACGGTCGGGGGCATCGTCAGCGAGGCGAAGAAGGTCCGCACTCGCCGCGGCGGCTACGTCATGTTCGCCGGCCTCGACGACCTCGAGGGTCAGATCGAGCTCTTCGTCCGCGACGCAGCCTCTGAGGCGGCCGAGGCGATCGAGGTCGACAGCGTGGTTGTCATCCGGGGTCGTGTCGACAAGCAGGAGGGCGGCAAGCTCAGCCTCGTCGTGCATGAGGCCGACAAGTTCGAGCCCGATGCGAACGAGCTCGCGGTTGCCAGGGCCAAGGCGAAGGCGGTGACCGGGCCGTTGACGCTGAGGGTCGACGCCGCCGAGTTCCGCGCCGGCCTGATCGACGAGCTGAAAACCGTGTTCGAGTCGTTTCCGGGTCACAACGAGGTGATGCTCGAAATGCGCACCCGCGAGGGCACGCGCCGATTGCGCTTCGGCTCCGATTACCGTGTCGCGCCCTCGCCCGCCCTGCGCGCCGAGCTCGATCAACTGCTCGGACCCTCGGCTCTCGCCGCGTGAGCGGCACTCGGCTTCGCTGGGCGGCGTCATCGGTCGCTCGTGTGCCGCGCACACTTCGCTCCCTGCTTCCTTGCCCAGCTCGCCGAGGGCCTCTGACGGGTGGATCGGCCGCCTGAACGCCTAATATTCAGGCGTGGCAACGGTCCAGAGAGCGGGAGCGAAATCCGGCGAGTGCCGGCGGTGTCGCACGTTCTGCGACAAGCTCGTCGAGCCGCGTGGATGTATCGCGCTCGGCTGCCGCTTCCTCTACAGCTACGAGGACGCGATCTCCGGCGGACGGTTCATGGGTTGCATGAAAAAGGTCTTTCGGGCCGAGATCGACATCGATATGTTCGAGCTCGCCGAAGCCGCCGAGGGGTTCGGCGGCATCAAGATGACCGGCCACCCTCTGCCGCACTGCCAGTTCAAGGTCGAGCCCTGCTACGAGGGCGCAGGCAGCTCCTTCGAGTGCATCAATCCGCGCTTCTTCGACTGCACCGACGAGGGCCCTGAGGGGATCCGCGCTTTCGATCTCAGAAACGCTCTGGCCGAGTAACGCCCTGAGCGATCAGCGCGGGCACCGGGCGGCGTCATCGGTCGCTCGTGTGCCGCGCACACTTCGCTCCCTGCT
>JBKJXG010000361.1:0-3978 GCA_046716525.1 Solirubrobacterales bacterium | reverse complement strand
GCATGATGTTCTGCGACTCGTCGGCAGCGACCTCCGCGAGCTTCGCCAGCGATGCCTCAACGGCGCCGGAGTCGCGGTGGGCCTTCCATTGGTCCAGCGCCTCCAGGCGCTCGCGCTCGCCTTCCGGATCGGGGGTGAGGATGCCGCCGTCGGCGCCCGCGGTCAGCGGCGAGTCCTCGGTCTCGATGAAGCTGTTTTGCCCGATCACCTTGATCTCGCCCTGCTCGATCTTGGCGATGCGCTCGCGGTGAGACTCGACCAGACGCGCCTTCATGTAGCCGACAGCTTCGACCGCGCCACCCTGCTGCTCGACGACGCGCATCTCCTCGCGCACCCCTTCGATCAACTCTGCGACGAGCCCGCCCATCACCTTCGAGCCCTCGAAGATGTCCGGGTACTCGAGCAAGTCGGTCTCGTAGGCGAGGACCTGTTGGATACGAAGGCTCCATTGCTGGTCCCAGGGCCGCGGCAGCCCCATCGCCTCGTTCCAGGCTGGAAGCTGGATCGCGCGCGCACGCGCGTTGCGGCCGAGGGTCACCGCCAGCGCCTCGAGCACGATGCGCTGGACGTTGTTCTCGGGCTGGGCCTCGGTCAGTCCAAGGGAATTGACCTGAACGCCGTAGCGCAGGCGCAGGAGCTTGGCATCGGTGACGCCGTAGCGCTCTCGCCCGAGCTGCTCCCAGAGCTCACCCATCGCGCGCAGCTTCGCGTGCTCCTCGACGAAGCGGACGCCGGCGTTGACGAAGAAGGAGATCCGCCCGAACACCTTTGGGAAGTCCCGCTCGGCGACCTGGCCGCGAGCCTTGACCTCGTCGAGCACGGCGATCGCGGTCGAGAGCGAGAAGGCGATCTCCTGGACGGGGGTCGCCCCGGCCTCTTGGAGGTGGTAGCTGCAGACGTTGGTCGGGTTCCAGCTCGGCGACTCGTTGACGCTGAAGGCGACGGTGTCGGCGATCAACCGCATCGAGGGCCCCGGTGGGAACGCGTACGTGCCACGCGAGAGGTACTCCTTGATGATGTCGTTCTGCGTCGTGCCCTTGAGCTGTGAGCGCTCGATTCCGTTGTCCTCGGCGACCGTCGCGTAGAGCGCAAGAAGCCAAGCCGCGGTGGCGTTGATCGTCATCGACGTGTTCATCTCGTCGAGTGGGATCTGATCGAGCAACGCGTGCATGTCGCCCTTGTGCACGACCGAGACGCCGACCTTGCCGACCTCGCCCTTGGCGAGGACGTGGTCGGGGTCGTAGCCGGTCTGGGTCGGCAAATCGAAGGCGATGGAGAGGCCGGTCTGGCCCTTGGCGAGGTTGCGGCGATAGAGCTCATTCGAGCGCCGTGCATCGGAATGCCCAGCGTAGGTGCGCATCACCCAGGGGCGATCGCGCTCAGGCAGGCGGTGAGCGGTCATTGGGTGATTCTACGGGCGTTTTTGGTTCACTCCTGCGCGTGGTCCGCGAGATCGACGTTCAGCACCTCGGCCGTGACCGGGTGATCGCGGCGCACACGGTGCGGGGATTGATCATCGACCCTGGGCCCGCATCGGCGCTCGACAACTGGGTCGACTCGATCGACGAGGAGCCCCGCGCGATCCTGCTCACCCACATCCATCTCGATCACGCCGGAGCCGCGGGCGTGCTTGCCCGGCGATTTCCTGATCTGCGCGTCTACGTCAGCGAAGTCGGCGCACGGCACGTGATCGACCCGTCGCGACTGCTCGAGAGCGCGGCGCGCCTCTACGGCGCTGAGAACATGGAGCGGTTGTGGGGTGAGGTGGCGCCGGTCGATGCCGAGCGGGTCACGGCGCTCACGGGAGGTGATGAAGCCGAGGGCCTCGGCGTCGAACACACCCCTGGGCATGCCGGCCACCACGTTGTCTATTTCGATCGCGAACTTGGCGATGTCTACGTCGGCGACATGGCGGGAGTGCGCATCCCGCCGGGCGATTTCACCCTGGCGCCGACACCCCCGCCTGAGATCGACGTCGAGGCGTGGCTGGAGTCGCTCGAGCGGATCGAGGCGCTTGGCGCCGAGCGCCTGCGTCTAACCCATTTCGGCCTGGCTGAGGATGTCGACGGGCAGCTCGAGCGTGTGCGTGAAAGCCTTGCTCGCGAGGCTGAAGCCGCCCGCGGCGGCGACCGCGAAGCGTTCTTGCAGGCGTTGGAGTCTGAGATCGATGCCGGGGCTACGCCGGATGCTGCGCGTAGCCTGCGCCAGGCGAGCCCCCCGGACCAGCTCTGGGCCGGACTCGAGCGCTACTGGCGCAAACGTGACGAAGGCTGACGGGCAGGGATGAAAGTTCGCGACCGCAGCGTGGTGCCCGCACCGGTGTTACGGGTGATTCAGCGGCTACGCTCCCGAATAGCACCGACCGGATGACCAAGCTGAGGCAGACAACAACCGCGTTCGCCCTCGCCGCCGCGGCCACGGCGCTGCTCGGCGCGGGGATCACTACTGCGCTTGCCTCGGTGACGGTTTATTCGAACGACTTCGGCAGCCAGACACGCTACGACGAGATCGTCCGCGCGGGCGGCGGCAAGCGCTGTGACCGCAGCTACCGCAAGAAGAGCCAGGCGATGCGGGCCTCGGTCAAGGTCAGCCCGACCACCTGCTCGTTTCGCCCGCCGGTTCAAGGCGACAAGGAGCTTCCCAACCACGAGGTCACGATCGAGGGCAAGATCCTCAAAGAAACGCCGAAGTCGATTCGCGGCGCCGCCTTCATCGAGGTCACCGTTCGGGCGGGCGGCGGCAACACCGGCTACTCCCTGCGGGTGTTCCCGGATCGCAAGCGCTTCGAGTTCACCCGAGGGCCCGACGGTGGCGGCTTTCCGACGGTGGGCCGCAGCGGTGCGATCAAGGGGATCAACGAGCGCAATGCGCTGCGCATCGCTGCCACCGGCGCCAAGGTCACCGCGTCGGTGAACGGCAAGGAGGTCGCCGCGGTGGACGATGGCAACCCGGGTCAGGTCGCGGGCACGAAGGTGCGCTTTGCGCTCGGCAGCAACAGCAAGAAGCGTGCGGACACCGTCGGCACGTTCAAGCGGGTCGCGGTCGCGGTCCCCGATCCCTAAGTCACCGGGCGCGTTTCAGGCGGGGGCTGATGACGACCACTGAGACGATCGAGCGGCCGGGAAGTACCGGTCGCGGTTCGGGAACGGGCGGCGATTGGAAGGTGATCGTGCTCAACGACGATCACAACACCTTCGACCACGTCGCGCATACCCTCGCGACCGTGATCCCCGGGGTCACGACACAGAGCGGCTATCAGCTGGCTGAGCAGATTCACCGCAGCGGCCGGGCGATCGTCTGGTCCGGTCCGAAGGAGCCCGCCGAGCTCTATTGGGAGCAGCTCGCCGGTGCAGGGCTGACTCTGGCGCCGCTCGAAAGCAACTAGCACCAGGCGAGAAAAAAACATCTCGTTCGACAGAAAGGACCGTTTTCGTGAGCGATCCATCTTCCACCGGCAGCCTGAGCCGCTTCGACGCCTCCCAGGGTCCGCGCAAGCTCGGCCCTGGCGAGGGCAAGTACACGGACCTCGGCGCGCTCGGGGTGCGGTTCATGTTCTGGGCCGAGGAGTCGGGCGGCGGCTTCTCACTCGTCGAACACCCGATCCCGCCGCGCACGCTGTGCGCTCCGCTTCATCGCCATCACAACGAGGACGAGTACAGCTTCGTGCTCGAGGGCAGAATGGGCGCCATGCTCGGCGACGACGTGATCTACGCCGAGGCCGGTGAGCTCGCGTTCAAGCCGCGCGACCAATGGCACACCTTCTGGAATGCAGGCGACGAGCCTTGCCGCATCCTCGAGATCATCTCCCCGGGCGGGTTCGAGCACTGTTTCGATCAGATGGCGGCGGCGATGGCCTCGCCCGCCTTCGACCCGCAGCAGATGGCAGAGCTCGCCGGCCACTACGGGCTCGAGATCCAGCCCGACAGCATCCCGGAGCTGTGCGCCGCGCACGGACTCACGCACCCGATGCTCCAGGCC
>JBKJXG010000360.1:0-4062 GCA_046716525.1 Solirubrobacterales bacterium | reverse complement strand
CCGCGGCCTCGTGCGCCTCGGCCGCCGCTCGGTGCGCCGGCGGCCCTCGGCGGCGGTAGTCGGAGCCGTGGCGCGCGCGGTCAGCCTCAACGCTGCCCAGCGGTCCGCCGTCGAGAGGATCGTCGCCGGCCTCGACGGCGACGGTTGTGAGCTGCTGCTTCACGGCGTCACCGGCTCGGGCAAGACCGAGGTCTATCTGGCCGGCGCACAGGCGGCGTTGGAGCGGGGGATGGGCGCGATCGTCCTGGTTCCCGAGATCGCGATGACGCCGCAGGCGCCCTCACGCTTCGACGCGCGCTTTGGCGATCAGGTCGCTGTCTTGCATTCGCGCCTCAGCGCGGGCGAGCGCCGAGACGAATGGCACCGGCTGCGATCCGGTGAGGCGAGGATCTGCGTCGGCCCGCGCTCGGCGATCTTCGCCCCGGTGGCCGCGCTCGGGCTGATCGTCGTCGACGAGGAGCACGACTCCTCGTACAAGCAGGAGGGAGATCCGCGATACGACGCGCGTGAGGTGGCCCGCCGCCGGGCGCAGCAATGCGGTGGCGCGGTCGTCTTCGGCTCAGCGACGCCGCGGCCCGAGAGCTGGCGGGCACTGGAACGAATCGTGCTTCCCGAGCGCGTCGACGGCCGCTCGCTGCCGGCGGTCGAGATCGTCGACATGCGCGATCGCGACGGCCGCGAGGGCCCGCTTCACCCTCGGACCCGAGAGGCTCTGGCGGCGCTTCGAAGCGGCGGCGGCAAGGCGATCGTGCTGATCAACCGTCGCGGTTGGTCGCCGCACCTGTCGTGTCGCCATTGCGGGTTGGTCTTCGAGTGCGCCGCGTGCGACGTCTCGCTGGTCCTTCATCGTGTCAGCGGCCTGCACTGTCATCACTGCGGCCACGCCGAGCCTGCGCCCGACTCGTGCCCCGACTGCGGCTCGGTCAGCCTCGCTCGCGCCGGCGCCGGCAGCGAGCAGATCGAGCAGGTGATCTCGGCAGCGGTCGCACCGCTGCCGGTGTTCAGGCTGGATTCCGATGCCGCCGCAGGCCCAGGCGGGCATCTGGAGATCCTGCGGCGCTTCGACGCCGCCGAGCGCGGCGTGCTCGTCGGCACCCAGATGGTCGCCAAGGGACACGACTTCCCCGACGTCGTCTTGGCAATCGTGCTCGACGCCGACGCGACCCTTCGGTTTCCGGATCTACGTGCAGAGGAGCGAACCTTCGCCCTCGTCTCGCAGCTCGCCGGGCGCAGCGGCCGTGGCGAGGGCGGCGGGCGAGTGCTCGTGCAGACGCTATCGCCGGGGGCGACCTCGATTCGCCACGCGGCACAACACGATGCCGCCGGGTTCGTCAAAGGTGAGCTCGAGCGTCGCCGCGAGCTCGACTATCCGCCCTTCGCGCACCTCATCAGGCTGGAGCTGGTCGCCGCCGATGTCGCTCGCCTCGATCGCGCCGCAGCGGAGTTGCGCGCGGACCTGGACCGGGCGCTGCCCCGGGGCGCAACGGCCCTGGGCCCGGCTCCGCGCTTTCGCCTGCGCGGGCGCGAGCGCCGCCAGATCCTCGTCAAGGCGCCGGACCGCGCCCCGGCCGTGACCGCCGTGCGCCGCGTCGTCGAGGCGGCCGCGACAGCTCGCAAGCTGAAGGAGATCGCGATTGCCGTCGACGTCGATCCGCAGTGAGCTGTTGCCGGGTCCATAAACTGAAGCCAGATGAGCGAGATCGCAGAGCACGAGGTCCAGGCGCCCGAGGCCGGCTCCGAGGATGAGCGCCACCAGGGGCTGACCGACGAGGAGAAGCAGCAGCGGGCGGCCGCCCTGGCCGAGGTCCGTACCTACGGTGATCCGGTGCTGCGCTCGCGGGCCTCCGACGTGACCGAGTTCGGCGACGAGCTTCTCGCCGAGGCCGGGCGCATGATCGAGATCATGCGCGGCGCGATGGGCGTCGGTCTCGCCGCGACACAGCTCGGAGTGCTGCGGCGGCTGCTCGTCTTCCAAGCGGGCTCTGATGCGACCCCGACGGCGGTCGTCAATCCCGAGGTCGAATGGTTGTCGGAGGAGCTCGCGACCGCCGAGGAGGGCTGTCTCAGCCTGCCGGGAATCGGCGTCGACGTCGAGCGTTCGCTGTTTGCCCGCGTGCGCGGCAAGGATGCGCGCGGCGAGGCTCTGATGCTCGAGGCTTCGGGTCTCGAAGCGAGAGTGCTCCAGCACGAGATCGACCACCTCGACGGCGTCTTGATCCTCGATCGCACAAGTCGAGATCAGCGCAAGGGCGCGATGCGAGCACTGCGCGAGGGCGAGAGCTTCTCTCCCGAGCCCGAGGAGGACGAGCCGCAGCCCGAGGCGGGCGAGGCGCCCGGCGCCGAGCACTAAGTGCGCGCCATCTTCTTCGGCACGTCGCAGTTCGCCGCGGCGCTCTTGCGCGACCTCGGCGCACCCGGCTCGCGGCACCGTCCGGTGCTGGTTGTGTCGCCGCCCGACCGCCGTCAGGGCCGCGGGCGAAAGCTCTCGAAGCCGCCCGTCGCCGAGGCGTCGGCTGAGCTCGGCCTCGACCTGTTGCAGACCGAGCGCACCGAGGACTCGGACGCGCTCGAGCGTATCCGCGCCGCAGACGCCGAGCTCGGCGTCGTCTGCGCCTTCGGGCAGATCCTGCACGAGCCGCTGCTGAGTGAGCTCGACCTGCTCAACGTGCATCCGTCGTTGCTGGCGCGCTGGCGTGGCGCTGCTCCGATCGAGCGCGCGATCATGGGCGGCGATCGCGAGACGGGCGTCTCGATCATGCGTCTGACCGAGGGCCTGGATTGCGGGCCGGTGGCGCTTCAGGAGGCGATCTCGATCCGCGGCGACGATTTCGGCGCGCTCTCGGCTCGGCTCGAGCAGCTCGGATCGCGCCTGCTGCTGGAGGCGCTCGAGCTGCGAAGCACTGGCCAGCTCGAGCCGAGGTTCGCCGAGCAGGACGAGTCGGCCGCCACCTACGCCGAGAAGATCGAAGCGAGCGAGCGCCGGCTCGACCCGGCCCGTCGCGCGATCGAGCTCGAGCGCGTGGTGCGGGCTCTGACGCCGCACATCGGCGCATACCTCGAGCTCGCCGGGGGGGAGCGCCTGATCGTCACGGCGGCCAGCAGTGAGATCGGCGCGGCGGCGCCGGGCGAACTGACCGCCGACGGCGACGAGCTCATTCTCGGCAGCGCCGATGGCCGGCTGCGGATCAGCGAGCTGCGACCGGCTGGCCGGGCGACCATGCCGGCGGCCGCGTACCTGCGTGGTCGCGATCAAGGTCGCGAGGGGCTACCCAAGCTCGCGGGCGGTGCATGAGCTCGGCCGGGATCACGACGGAGCGCCTGGCCGCATATGAGGTGCTGCGGCGAACGTTCGAGGACGGCGCCTGGACCGACCGTGCCTTTACCGCGACCGCGGCCCGCCATGAGCTCTCGGGCCGCTCGCTGGCCCAGGCGCACCGGCTCGCCTACGGCTCGGTCCAGCGTCGCGGCACCCGCGATCATTTCATCGCCGCACTCCGCCGCAGGCCGTTGGAACGCATCGCCGGCGCCGTCGTCGCCGCGCTTCGGCTCGGCCGGGATCACGACGGAACGCCTAGCCGCATACGAGGTGTTGCGGCGAACGTTCGAGGATGGGGCCTGGACCGACCGCGCCTTCACCGCGACCGCGGCCCGCCACGAGCTCTCGGGCCGCTCGCTGGCCCAGGCGCCCCGGCTCGCCTACGGCTCGGTCCAGCGCTGTGGGACCAGCGACCATCTCATCGCCGGCCTAAGCCGCAGGCCGCTGGATCGCATCGATGCCGCGGTCGTTGCCGCGCTTCGCCTCGGCCTCTTCGAGCTGCTCTACTCCGACGGACCGGCCGACCACGCTGCGGTCGATCAGGCCGTCGAGCTGGCGAAATGGGGGCTCCGGCACGACCGCTCACCCTCGGCGCGGATGAAGGCAGCATCGGGATTCGTCAACGCCCTGCTGCGCCGCGCCGCCCGCGAGCGCGTCGAGCTGCTCGGATCCCTGAACGACTCGACCCCGCAAGGCGCGGCCGTCGCCCACTCCTATCCGCTGTGGATGGTCGAGATGTGGTGGCG
>JBKJXG010000359.1:0-6781 GCA_046716525.1 Solirubrobacterales bacterium | reverse complement strand
ATTGGTTCATCCCGGGCCTCGACGACTCCTTCGGAGCGCTCTGGCCGCTCGTGCTCGCGGGCTTCATCGGTGTCGGCGCCCACGCCCTGTGGCGCGGCGGCGAGCCGCTGGTTCGCATGCTCGGCGCCGTCGTCTTGTTCACCGCGATCGCCTACGTATTCACGCCGCTGACCGCGGCCGGCGAGGAGGGGATGCCGATCGCCTTCGAGTGGAACGTGCGTTACATCGCCCCGGCGGCCGCCGTCGGGCTCGCGCTGCTCGCATGCCTGCCCGCCGCCCGTGCAAGCGAACGCGCGCGCCAGATCACTCTCGGCTTCTTGGTCATCGTCTTCGTCGCCACCGCTGCTTCGTTGGTGCAGTGGCAACAGGGCCACGTCAAGGGGGCTGTGGCAGCCGGGGTGGGCGTGCTGATCGCGTTCTCGGCGCTGCGCTGGCTCAGCGCTCGTCCCGCGCAACCGGGTGACAGCGATGAAGCTCGCACGGCGGTCGCGGCGTGGCCTGCGGTTGCCCTCGCCATCGCCGCCGGGGTCGCAGTCTTGGCCGCGGGATATCTGGAGCAGCGCCATTACCTCGAACGCCGCTACGACAGCCTCAGCCCCCGGCTTCAGATCGCCGATGCGGTGCGCTGGGCGCGCGACCTCCGTGGCGCCAAGGTCGCGGTCTCCGGCGTGCGCGGTGTCTTCAACCAGTATCCGTTCTACGGCACCGACCTCTCGAACGAGGTGCAGTGGCTGGGCGTCGAAGGCGACGAGGGCGCCTACCTGCGGATCGGCGACTGCGAGCTGTGGCGCTCGGAGCTCGCTGAGGGCAAGTACACCCATGTCGTCACCATGTACGACCCGTTCACGCCGGGCACGCTCACCGACACCAAAGAGGGTCTTTGGACGCGTGAGGACGCGGGCGCCAAGGAGATCCTCCGCGATGGCCCGGTCTCCGTCTTCGAGCTCGAGTCCGAACCCGACCCGGCCACCTGCGGTGGGCTGCCCGACCTCGATCCCGCCGAGCTCAACGGCGACTCCGTCAACGACGATCCAACCGCCAACCAGCCCTAGGCCCAGCGATGATCGCCACCCTCCTCTGCGCCGCCCTCGTCCTCGCCGTCTCGCTGCTGATCGGCCAGCTCGCCCTGCGACTGCTGCGCTGGCCTGATTCGAGCTGGCTCGCCGGCGCGACCGGCCTTGCGCTCCTGATCATCGTCACCCCGTTCTTGCTGCGCCTTCCCGGCAGGGCCGTGACCGCGGTCGTGATCGTCGCTCTGGCGGCGCTGGCCTCTGCGGCCCTGCTGTTCGCGCGGCGCGACCGCTCCGCATCCGCGATCGGGCTCGCGGTGCCGGTCGCGGTCGTCGCCATCACCGTTGCGCTTGCGACGTTGCCGTTTGTGTTCAACGACCGTGTCGGCGTTCTCGGCGAGGGGATCTACACCAACGATCACGCCGCTCAGCTCTATTGGTCGGCGTGGCTTCAGACCGGCTTCGGCCCCGAGCCCGCGGCGGTGCAGTTCGGCTATCCGATCGGGCCCCAGGCCGTTGCGGTGGTCGTCGCCGAGGCGACCGGCTCGAGCCTGGTCGCTGCCTTCAACGGCCTCCTGCTGGCGGTTGCGGCGCTCACCGGGCTGACTGCGCTCGGCGCATTGCGCGAGTTCGGGCCGGTGCGGCGCATCGCGATCGCATCGCTCGCTGCCCTGCCCTATCTGGCCGCGTCGTTTCTGTCCCAGAGCGCCTTCAAGGAGACGGTGATGGCCCTGCTCGTGCTCGCCTTCGCGATCGTCTTGCAGGCCGCGTCTCGCGGACGGCGCGATCAGGCAGCTCGGTCGGGGCTCGTGCCCTGGACGGCGATCGTCGCTGTCGGCCTCGCGCTGGCGGTCGCGAGCGTGTTCACCTTCTCGCTTCCCGGTCTCGCCTGGTTCCTGTGCGCGTTCGCGGTTTGGTTCTTGCTCGAGGCGGTCACGGGCGACGGCTCGGTCGACTGGCGTTCGATCCGCGATACGGCGGCGGCTCACCGCTCGGCCTTTGCCGTGGGCGGGCTGGTCCTGATCGCGGCGGCCGCGGTGGCGATCGGCCCGGCGGCGAGCTTCATCGAGAAGATCGACGACGTCCAGCAATCCGCGGGCCGCCTCAGCTCGCCGATCTTTCCGGGGGAGGCGCTTGGCATCTGGCCCGAGGGCGACTACCGCATCGTTCGCGGCGAGGTCTCAGGCTCGCTGCTCGCGGCCGGCTTCGGCGCCCTCGCGGCCGGCTTCGGCGTCTTCAGCCTGCTTCGCCGTCGCGAGTGGTCGCTGCTGGCGATGCTGGTGGCAGGAGCCGCGGCCTACATCGGCGCCCGGCTGTTCGCCGAGGTCCATGTCGAGGCAAAGGCGCTTGCGGTGATCTCGCCGCTGATCATGCTGGTCGGCTTGCGGGCGCTGCTGGCGCCGCCGCAGGAGGCGACCGGCAACAGGCGCAGGTCGCTGCTCTGGGCGCGTTACGGATTCGGCGGGCTCGTGGCGGTGGCGGCGCTCGGTAGCACCCTGCTCGCCCTGCGCGCGGCGCCGGTTGGCTTCGACGATCGCCAGGCCGGCCTCGAGCGTCTCGCGGAAGAGATCGACGGCGACTCGGTGGTCTTTCTCGGTGTCGATCGTTTCGCCGGCTACTACTTGCGCGAGGCGCTGGCTCGTGCGCCCGCCGGATACGTGCCTGAGGAGATCGACCCGCGCAAGGAGAAGCCCTGGCAGCAGGGTCTGGCGGTTGACTTCGACACCATGGACCCGATCAAGCTCGATCGCTTCGACTACGCGATCACCACGACGGCCGCCTACGCCTCGGCCTCGCCGGAGAACTTCGAGGCAGTGCTGCGCGATCGCGACTACGTGCTTTGGCGGCGCGATGGCGAGACGCCGCGCAGCCGCATCGTCGAACCCAGCGGCGCCCCGGGAGCCCCCAGCTCGTGCGCCGCCAATGCGCGCTCGAGTCAGCGCCGGGCCACGGCGTCGGTGTTCGAGACCACGCCAGTCGTCGCCGAGCGCAGCGACTGGAACGTCCCAAAGCAAGTCGAGACCGCAGCGGCGGGCCAGGACACCGCCTTCCTGGCCCCCGGCGAGGCGACCGTAGCCCTCGAGGTTCCCAAGGCCGGCGGGTATGAGCTTTCGCTCCAATATCACTCCCAGGCGCCGCTGCAGATCGTGGTCGACGGCGACGTGATCGCCGAGCTGGCGCCATCGCTCGACGGCATGTACATCGACGGTGCCGGTGGATCGGCGTTCTGGCCGGCCGGCGAGCTCACAGCCGCGGCGCCGGGAGCGGTCGAGATCGAGCTTCGCGCCAAGCGCCCGAGCGGCCTCCAGCGGGCGCTCGGCGTCGAGCGCCGCGTCTGGCTCGGCGCGATCGCCGTGACCTCGAGCGCCGATCCGGTCAATCGCGAGCTGCGCGGCGGCTGCGGCGCCTACGTCGACCACTTTCGTTTCCAGCGCGACGAAGCAAAGGGCGGCTGATGGCCAAGGACCTCGGTACCCCCGACGAGCTGCCCTCGCCGGTCTACGGCGGCGGCGAGATCGACCGCGCCCCGGAGCTCGCGAGGCTCGTCTTCATCGGCGGCACCGGGCGCAGCGGCACCCACGTTCTCTCACGGCTGCTTGGGCGCCACGATCGCTTCGGCCTCGTCCCGGTTGAGGTTCGCTTCCACACCGATGCCGACGGCTTTCCCGGCCTGCTCGCCGGCGAGGTCACGCCACAGCAATTCGTCAAGCGCCTGCGCGGTTATTGGTGGAAGGGCTTTCAGACCAGCCGCATGCGCGGCATGTTTCGCTTCGTCGACGAGGATCGCTTCCAGGAGGCCGTCGCGCGCTTCGAGCGCGAGCATTCAGGCGATCTCGAGGCCGCCTGTCGCAACCTCTTCTACGACCTGCTGTGGTTTCGCGCCGTCGAGGGCGAGAAGGCGGCCGAGGGCGAGGCCCTGATCGAGCAGAGCACCGACTCGGTGGCGCAGGCCGAGACCTTGGTCCGGTTGTTTCCGGAGGCGCGCTTCATCCACGTCGTTCGCGACGGCCGCGACGCTTCGGCGTCGAGGGTCTCGCAGACGCGTGGGTTGGTGCGCCCGCGCACGCGCCTGCAAGGGATCGAGTGGTGGGAGCAGCGGATCGCCGCGATCGAAGCCGGCGCGGCAGCGATCCCGCCCGAGCGGCTGCTCACCGTCAGCCTCGACGAGCTCGTGCGCCTGCAGCGCGCGCGGGCGGCGCTGCGCCCGATGTTCCGGTTCCTCGGCGCGCCGGTGACCAAGCGCACTCGCCGCTACTTCAGCAAGCGCATGACCACCGACGCCTCGAACGCCGAGCGCTGGCGCGAGGGAATCTCGGCGCGGAAAGCCGACCGCATCGACGCCATGTACGCGCAGGCGATCGGCCGCCTCGAGGCCGCCGGTGCGCGCTGTGCGCCGCTGCTTCGCCACTCGCTCGAGCGGCGTTCCGACGAGCTCGAGCCGCTGGTCTATGTCTACGATCGAGAGCCCTCATGAGCTCGGGCGCCGATACCTCAGCCGCTCCCCGTGGGCCGGCCGACCTCGTCTTCGTCGGCGGCACCGGTCGCAGCGGCACGCACATCCTCAGCTACTTGCTCGACAAGCACTCGCGCTTTCACGGCATTCCGATCGAGTGCCGCTTCCACTGCAACCCCAAGGGGCTCGCGGATCTCGTCATGGGCCGGACCGACGCCGCCGACTTCCTCACCAAGCTCAAGGGCTATTGGTGGCACCGGGTGCGGATCGGCGATCGCGCCTACGTGCGGGCGAAGTGGCGGGCGATGGGGCGCGGGCGCGATCGCGGCCTGCACACGATCACATCGCCGCAGCGATTTGACGCCGCGGTCGCGCGCTTCGAAGAAACGCAAGGCGATGATTTGCTCGAGGCCTCGCGCACCCTCTTCTACGACCTCTTGCAACCGCTGGCCGACGAGGCGGAAAAGCCGATCTTGGTCGAGATGAGCTGCTTCACGATCGCGGCAGCCGATGGCTTGGCACAGATCTTCCCCGAGGCTCGGTTTGTGCACTCCGTACGCGACGGGCGCGACTCGTGATCTTCCAAGGTCTCTCTGCGCCAAAAGCCCCATCACCCGACCGACATCGTCTCGGGGATCGAGTTCTGGGCTGATCGCCTGCGCCAGGCCGAGCGCGGCGTCGCCGGGCTCTTGGAGGCCGATCGTGCGCGGCTGCGCGTGATCAGCCTCGACGAGCTCGTGCACTCCAATCGCGAGCCCACCTATGCGGAGCTTTGTCAGTTCCTCGGTGTCGCCGACGAGCCCGCGATGCGCGATTTCTTCGAGACGGAGATGAACGCCGATGCCGCCCACCACGAGCGCTGGCGAAAGGGGCTGACCGAGTCCGAGCAGGAAGAGATCATCGAGCTCTACGAGACGACCTTGAAGCGCCTCGGCGACGAGGGCTATTACTGCGCCCCGGTGCTGCTTCGTTCCTATGAACGCCAGCTCGCCGCGTACGGGTCCTGAGCCTGTGAGCACGCGGCGGATCCTGTTCACGACCTCGAACGGGACCGGACTTGGCCATCTCACCCGCTCGATGGCAATCGCGCGCCGCCTGCCGGCCGATGTCGAGCCGCTCTTTGTCACGCTCAGCGCCGCGGCGCCGGTGGTCGAGCAGATGGGCTTTGCGGTCGAGTACGTCGCCTCCTACGCGACGCCGGCCAGCGGCAACGACTACCGCTGGTCGCGGCGCCTGCGTGCGAGGCTGCGCGCCGCGATCGCCGAGGCCGATCCCGATGTCGTCGTCTTCGACGGCACTCATCCCTACGAGGCGCTGCTCGGCGCACTGAGTTCTTCGAGCGCCGCTGTTTGGTGTCGGCGACCGCTGTGGAAGCAGGGCTCGAGCCGCGTACCCCTGGGCCGCGCCGGCGCCTTCGACGCCGTGCTCGAACCCGGTGAGCTCGCCGAATCGGAGGACCACGGACCCACGGTTGCGCTTCGCGACCGCGCCCACCGCGTCGAGCCGATCGTCCTGCTCGAGCGCTCGCAGCTGCTTTCGCGCGAGCAGGCCGAAGCGGAGCTGGGGCTCGAACCGGGGAAGGTGAACATATTGGTGGCGCTGGGGCAGGGAGCGGAGGTACGCGAGGCCACGGCTCGGGCGCTTTCGCATCTGGCGGGCCGTGGTGACGTCCAGCCCGTGGCGCTGTCGTCGGCGCTGGCGGAGGCGGGGTCCGTGGCGGGAGACGTTGTCGAGCTGCGGGCGACTTACCCGATGAGCCGCTACTTCGCTGCCTTCGACGGAGCTGTGGCCGCGGGCGGCTACAACGCCTACCACGAGCTGATCGCACTCGGGGTGCCGTCGCTGTTCGTGCCGATGCACCGCGACACGGACGACCAGCGAGCGCGAGCCCGCTACGCCGAAAGCGCCGGGCTCGGCCTCGAGACCACAGGCGCCGCCGACCCGGTCCTCGAGGCACAGCTCGACCGCCTGCTCGACGAGGGCGAGCGCGCCGCGATCACCAGCCGCCTCGCGACCTTGGATGAGCCCCGAGGCGCCACCCAAGCCGCCAACTACCTCGCCACCCTCGCCGGCGCCCCAGCCCCCGCGACCGCCGAGCGGCAGCGAACGCCAGATGACTCGGTGGAATCTGCCGCTCGGCCGGGAGAGGCGGGGCGGGCCGGGGGCGGGATGGAGTTCCGGCGGCGCTGGGGCCAGTTCTTTGCCAGCTTGCCGCGGATCGCTTGGCGCCTCGGGCGCCAGCAGCTGACCAAGCCCCGGGCGCGAGCCCTGGTCCTGGCGGTCGGCATCGACGAAGACGCCGTCGTCGAGGCGATAC
>JBKJXG010000358.1:0-5179 GCA_046716525.1 Solirubrobacterales bacterium | reverse complement strand
GCGTGCTCTTGCTGATCGCGGTTCTCGCGGCGGTGATCGCAGGCGCGGTGTTAACGCTCACCGACGCCGGCCAGGACACGAACCTCGGCCAAACGATCAGGGACAACCTCGGCGATCAGATCCAGGCGATCGAGGATTTCGTCCGCGAGAACCTGCAGTAGTCAGGCCAGCGGCTGCGCCTGGTTGGAGCCGAAGTGATAGCCCCAGGCGTAGCCGGCGAGGGCGACGCCGTCGATCGCCTTGAACGCGGCCCGTTCGAAGCGCAGGCTCACGGCCCAGACCAAAGTGCCTGCGATTGCCCGTGAGATCTGGCGCACGATCGCAGGCGCGGGCCGAGCGCCGGGGAAACGCGTGTTGGCCCACCGCTGGCCGGCCCCGTAGCGTCGCGCATTGCGCAACACCTCGGCCAGCTTCTCTGGATGGATGTGTTCGACGCGCGCCGTCGGCGTGTAGGACAGGGTCCATCCGGCGCGGCCGGCGCGCCAGCAGAACTCGAAGTCGGCTCCGGAGACGACCTCGCTGAAGCCGTCGAGCTCGAGCCACAGCGCTCTGCTGACCAGCAGGTTCGCCGTGCCGGCGCTCGGATAGGGACCAAGCTCGAGCTGCGACGTTGCGCTGAGATGCCCGCGCGAGCGATGCCAGCGAGCGATCAGCGAGCTCTGCTTCGCCGCGGGCTTGACCTCCCCGGCGATAAACCTCGTTTGCGAATCGCCGAGCGCGTCCCTGTAGGCGCCGAGCAGGCCGGGCGCCGGGCGACAGTCGGCGTCGGTGAACACGAGCCAGTCGGCGCCGGTAGCGCGGGCGCCGGCGTTGCGGGCGTGGTAGGAGGAAGCGATCTCATCGGCGCGCACGATCGTGACATCGGGCTGCGAGGCGATCACCGGCTGCGGCGAGTTGTCGACGACAATCAGCTCGTCGCGCGGCCCGCGGTCGATCGCGCGCAGGTCGGCCAGCAGGCGATCGGCCTCGGCGCGCTCGCCGCTGAACGGCACGATCACGGCGATCTCGTTGCGGCTGGCTCGGTCGCTCGGCATTGCTAGCGCGTCGACAACTCGGCGGCCGCGTCCCACGGGGTTTTCGCGCTCATCACAGCAGCTCGATAGGCACCGAAGTGCGATGCGGTGATCGCCTCCCGCGCTCCGGCTACCAGGCGCTCGAGGAAGGTGAGGTTGTGCAGCGTCAGCAACCGCCCTGCGGTCACCTGCTCGGCCCGGCAGAGGTAATGCAGGTAGGCACGCGTGTGGCGTGCGCAAACCGAGCAGGGGCAACCCTCGACCAGCGGTGACTCGTCAGAAGCGTGAGCGGGACGGGTGAGGTCGAAGCGAAAACGTGTCTCGGGAAGGTTGGCCAAGGCGATTCCGTGGCGCGCAAGCCGCGTCGGCACCGCGCAGTCGAAGAGGTCGATGCCGAGCCCTATCCCTTCAAGCAGGTCATCGGGCTCGCCGATTCCGAGCAGGTGCTTGGGCGCCTCGGCCGGCAGCATCGGGGCCGTCATCGCGAGCACGCCGTGCATCTCGGGCTTGTCGCGACCAAGCGTGCCGCCGATCGCAATGCCGTCGACCTGTGCTGCGGAGACCGCGTCGGCCGAGAGCCGGCGCAGGTCCTCGTGCACACCTCCTTGGACGATGCCGAACACCGCCTGGCCGGCGGGCCCGTTCTCCGCATGCCAGTCGAGGCAGCGCCCGAGCCAACGGTGCGTGCGCTCGGTCGAACGCGCCGTGTAGTCGTAATCAGCGTGGTAGGGCGTGCACTCGTCGAAGACGAGCGCAATATCGGACGCGAGCGCTGCCTGCACGCCCATCGATTCCTCGGGCCCCATGAAGCACTCGGAGCCGTCGAGATAGGAGCGAAAGCGCACGCCGCGCTCGGAGATCTCGAGCACCCCGCCGCTGCTTCCCGCCCCACCGCGACGGCCCTTGATCTCATCCGCGACGTTGCCGTGGGCGAGTGAGAACACCTGAAACCCACCCGAGTCGGTGATCATGGCGCGGTTCCAGCCGGTGAAGCGATGCAGGCCGCCGAGCTCGGCGATCCGATCCGCTCCAGGCGCGATGAAGAGGTGGAAGGTGTTGCCGAGCACGAGCTCGTAGCCGAGCGCAGCGACATCGCCAAAATCCAGCGTCCGCACGGCGCCGCGTGTCGCCAGCGGGATGAAGGCAGGGGTCGAGATCGGACCATGCGCGGTATGCAGGGTGCCCGTGCGCGCGCTGCCATCGCGCGCCTCGATCTCGAAGCGCAGCCGCGCCGGGTCGATTCGCATCCGCTCAGCCTAGGCTCAGGCGAGCAGCGAGCGGCCGGTCATCGCATCCGGCTGCTCGATTCCCAGCAGCGCCAGCGCCGTCGGCGCGACGTCGGCGAGGATGCCGCCGTCGGCAAGCTCGACCGCGGTGACCGTAACCACGAACGGCACCGGGTTGAGCGAGTGCGCGGTGTTGGCGGAACCGTCCGGCTCGAGCATCTGCTCGGCGTTGCCGTGGTCGGCGGTGACGATGCAGGCGCCGCCGCTGCGGTGGACCTCGGCGACGATCTCACCGAGGTAGCGGTCGACCGCGGCGATCGCGGTTACCGCGGCGGGAATCGAGCCGGTGTGTACGACCAAGTCGGGGTTGGCGAAGTTGATGATCCCGAAGCGAAAGTCGCCCTGCGCCCAGCGTTCGCGAAACGCAGCCGCGGCGGCGGCCGCGCTCATCTCGGGCTTGTGGTCGTAGGTGGGGACGTCGCGCGGTGAGTCCACGAGCGCGCGCCGCTCTCCCTCCCACTCCGCCTCACGCCCGCCGTTGAAGAAGTAGGTGACGTGGGCGTACTTCTCGGTTTCAGCGACGTGCAGCTGACGGTCGCCGCGCTCGGAGATGACCGCGGCGATCGTCGTCTCGGGTTCTTGCGGCGCGAACGCCACCGGGTACGGCCAGCCCTGGCGGTAACGCGTCAGCGTCGTCAGCTCGAGCGCCGGCGCCCCCCCCCGGTCGAACTAGTCGAACCCGGGCTCGGCGAGCGCCTGGACGAGCTGGCGTGCGCGATCGGGGCGGAAGTTGAAGTGGATCGCGACATCGCCAGCGGCGACGCCGTCGTAGTCCCCGATGATCGTGGGGCGGATGAACTCGTCGGTCTCTTCGCGTTCGCGGGCCGCGGCGACGGCCGCTGAGCAGCTGTCGGCACGCAGGCCCTCGGCGTGGACGATGGCGTCATAGGCGAGTTTGGTCCGCTCCCAGCGCTTGTCGCGATCCATCGCGTAGTAGCGGCCGCTGACGGTTGCCACCTGGCCGGCGTGGCGCAGCCACAACTCGAGCTCCTCGAGGTATCCGGCGGCCGAGCTCGGCAGGGTGTCGCGACCGTCGGTGAAGGCGTGGACGACGAGGTCGGGTACGCCCTGCTCGGCAGCGAGCTCGATCAGCGCCTCGATGTGAGACCAGCCCGAGTGCACGCCCCCGTCGGAGACGAGGCCGAGCAGGTGCAGCCTCCCCCGCGGGCCGTTGCGTGCCGCCTCACACGCCGCGAGCAGAACCTCGTTCTCGAACAGCGAGCCGTCGGCGACGGCATCGTCGATCCGGGTCAGATCCTGCTTGACGACGGCGCCGGCGCCGAGGTTGAGGTGACCGACCTCCGAGTTGCCCATCTGCCCCTCCGGCAGGCCAACATCGCGACCGCCCGCCGAGAGGGTCGTATGCGGATAGCTGCGCCAGAGCTCGTCGAAGCTGGGGGTGTCAGCCTGGGAGACCGCATTGCCGGGGCCGTCTTCGGCCAGCCCCCAGCCGTCGAGGATGATCAGGGCGACGGCGGGGACCGGGGGCTGAGAGGGACCTTGAGGGATGGGATTCACTGGCGGTTCATTTGCTGGGTAAGGGGGAGAAATCCGTGACGTCGAGGGCACGCTGCGACGCGTTCGACGGATTCGGGGGCATTGTGGCCCCGGATCCATCAGACGGCCGGTGCATCAATGGCGAGTGATGACTCTCCGGGCCCATAGCCCCCGAAACTCGACAATCGACCGGCAGTTGCAAACCCGCTCCCATCCCCACCCCTCACTGACCGCCGTTCCCAGCAGCGCGACAGATCTCAGCGAACTCGCCGGCCTCGAGCGACGCTCCGCCAACCAGCCCCCCGTCGATATCGCCCTGCGCGAACAACTCGGGGGCGTTCCCGGCCTTCACCGAGCCGCCGTACAGAACCCGCAGCCGATCCGCGGCACCGGAATCCATCTCCCCGACGAGCCCGCGCACGAACGCGCAGGCCTGCTGAGCCTGCTCGGGACTCGCCGTCTTGCCGGTCCCGATTGCCCAGATCGGCTCGTAGGCGATCACGACCTCGCCGAGCCGGCCGGGGTCGACGTCGGCGAGATCGGCTTCGAGCTGGCGGCGCAGCACCGCTTCGGTCTGCGCATCGTCGCGCTCGGCGTCGGTCTCACCGCAGCAGAGGATCGGCTGCAGCCCCGCGGCGAGAATCGCCGGGACCTTGCGCGCGAGCGCGTCGTCGGTTTCACCGAAGAGCTGGCGGCGCTCAGAGTGGCCGACGACCGCGACCTCGACGCCGAGATCACGGAGCATCGCCAGCGAGATCTCGGCGGTATAGGCGCCCGACTCCTCCTCGTGCACATTCTGCGCTGCAATCCCAATCGCGCTGTCGCGGGTTGCTTCGACCGCTGCCGCAAGCGCCGTGAATGGCGGGCAAACGACGATTTCGACGGCGTCGAGATCGGCGACCGAGTCGGTGAACGCAGCGAAGAAATCCACTGTCTCACCGAGTGTCTTGTGCATCTTCCAGTTGGCCGCGACCAGCGGCGTGCGGGCAGACTCAGCCATCCTTCAGCGCCTCCACCCCGGGCAGGTTCTTGCCCTCCATCAGTTCGAGCGCAGCGCCCCCGCCGGTCGATAGCCAGTCGACGCTGTCGGCCAGGCCGAAGGCGGCCATCGCCGCAGCCGAGTCGCCGCCGCCGACCACGGTGAAGCCGGGGGCCTCGGCAACAGCCTCGGCGACGATTCGGGTCCCGTCGGCGAACGGCTCGAGTTCGAAGGCGCCCATCGGGCCGTTCCAGAACACGGTGCCGGCCTCCGCGATGGTCTTGTTCAGCTTCCAGTTGCCCGCGATGAACGGGGTACGGCTGCTCACGAGAGAACCTCCACGCCGGGCAGGGGCTTACCCTCGACGAGCTCCAGCGACGCCCCGCCGCCGGTCGAGAGATGGT
>JBKJXG010000357.1:0-3761 GCA_046716525.1 Solirubrobacterales bacterium | reverse complement strand
GCTTGAAGGCATCCACCACATCACCGCCATAACCGGGGACGCGCAGCGAAACATCGACTTCTACGCCGACACGCTCGGTCTGCGGATGGTGAAGAAGACGGTGAACCAGGACGCCCCGAGCGTCTATCACCTCTTTTACGCCGACGAGCAGGGCAGCCCCGGCGCAGACATCACCTTCTTCGAGTTTCGCGGCGCACCGGTTGGCCGCGCCGGCGCGGGGATGGTGCACCGGATCGTCTGGCGCCTAGGCTCGGCCGAAGCGCTCGACTTCTGGTCGCAGCGGCTGACAGCGGCCGGGGTCGACTCGCACAGAGAGGGCGACAGCCTGCGCTTCTCGGATCCGGAGGGACTCGACCACGAGCTCGTCGTCGCCGAGGTCTCGGACCAGCCGCTGTTCGCCGACCATCCCGAGGTCCCGGCTGAGTTCGCCCTGCAGGGCTTTCACGCCGCCCGTGCCTACAGCGGCGATCCCGAGCGCAGTCGGGCGCTGCTGGAGTCGCTCGAGTTCGACCAGGCCGAAGGCTCCTGGGAGGCACGCGGCTCCGATCGTGGCGGTCGCTGGTCCTATGACGAGCCGCCGACCGAGGCGGGGATCGAGGGCGCCGGCACCGTGCACCACATCGCCTGGGCCTCGCAGATGGATGACCACGAGCGCTGGCGCGAGCGAGCGGTCGCGGGTGGCGCGCGGCCAACGCCTGTGATCGACCGCTTCTGGTTTCGGTCGATCTATTTCCGCGAGCCGAGTGGTGTGCTGTTCGAGATCGCCACGCTCGGCCCGGGCTTCGGCGTCGACGAGGACGCTGAGCATCTGGGCGAGAAGCTGATCCTGCCGCCGTTCCTGGAGGATCGCCGCGACGAGATCGAACGGGCGCTCGTGCCGGTGACCAACCCGCGAGCCGCGGTCCGCACGTGAGCGATCTCGTTCACCTGCTACGCGAGCCGGCCGGCGACCCTGCCGGCGCGCTCGTGCTCAATCACGGCCGCGGCGCCGACGAGCACGACCTCCACGGGCTGCTCGATCAACTCGACCCCGACCGGCGCCTGCACGGGGTGACAACCGGTGCGCCGCTGACGAACGTCGCGCCGGGTGGGCGGCATTGGTATCTCGTGCCAGAAGTGGGCTATCCCGATCCGGCTACCTTCCACGCCAGCTACGAAGCGCTGACTGGCTTCCTCGACCGCCTCCTCGCCGAGCGCGAGATCGCGTGGGGCGACACGGTTGTCGGCGGCTTCTCGATGGGTGCGGTGATGTCATACGCGACCGCGCTCGGGCCACGGCGCCCGTCACCGCGAGCGCTGCTTGCCTGCAGCGGCTTCGTTCCCACGGTGGAGGGCTGGCAGCCCGAGTTGGCCGACCGGGAATCGATGTCGGTGTTCATCCACCACGGCCGCCACGATCCGATCATCTCGGTCGAGTTCGCCCGCCACGCGAAGCGCCTGCTCGAGGGGGCCGATCTCTCCGTCGAGTACATGGAGAGCGACGCGGGACATTGGCTGCCGCCGGAGGCCATCGTCGGCGCGAGCGCGCTTCTCGTCGGCGCCTAGCCACGTCAAGAGGCCGTGAGCCGGAAGGCGCGCCTAGCTAGGCTTCGTCGCGTGGTCTCGTTGCGGTTGATCGAGGGCTCGGTTCGAGGGGGCGGTGCAGGCGCCGGATCGGCGTTCGATGCGCCAATCGATTCGGAGCCGGATGTTCCGTCGGAGGTGGAAGCCTTGGACGCGTACTCGCGGGCGGTGTCGTTCGTTGCCCAGCGCCTGGCGCCATCGGTAGCGAGCCTGCGGGTGCAGCGGCGTACGCATCGAGGCCGGACGCTCGCGGGCGCCGGCAGCGGCGTGGTGCTCACCCACGACGGCTTCGTCCTCACCTCCGCCCACGTCGTCTCTGGCAGCGACCGCGGCAGCGCCCGCTTCATCGATGGCAGCGAGTTGGGGTTCAATCTCGTCGGCGCTGATCCGCTCTCCGACCTGGCGGTGGTCAGAGTCGAGGACGGCGGCCTCGTCCCGGCTGAGCTCGGCAATGCGGAACGCCTGCGCGTCGGCCAGCTCGTCGTCGCGATCGGCAATCCGAATGGCTTCGAAGGGTCGGTAACCGCCGGCGTCGTTTCGGCGCTGGGCCGGGCGCTGCCGGCACGGGCCGGGCGCGCGGCGCGCGTGATCGACAACGTGATCCAGACCGACGCCGCCCTCAATCCCGGCAACTCGGGCGGCGCCCTCTCCGACGGAGCCGGGCGCGTCGTCGGCGTCAACACGGCCGTGGCCGGGGCCGGTCTCGGACTGGCGGTGCCGGTGAGCCCGACCACGCAGCGGATCGTTGCCGCTTTGATCTCAGAAGGTCGCGTGCGCCGTGCCTATCTCGGCATCGCCGGCGGACAACGCCCGCTGCCGCCCCGTGCTCGCGCCACGGCCGGCGCCGAACACGGGCTCGAGGTGGTTGAGGTCATCGCCGACGGCCCTGCCGACGCGGCCGGCATTCGCGTCGGCGACGTGCTCTTCGAGCTCGACGGTGAACCGCTGGAGAGCGCGACCGATCTGCAGCGACTGATGGTCGCCGAGCTGATCGGCCGCGGCGCGACGGCGAAGCTCGTTCGCGGCGACGCCGTGCTCGAGGTCGCGGTGACGCCGAGCGAGCTCGAGCTCTGAGTCCGTGAAGCAGCGGCTGAATCTGATCACACTCGGCGTTGCCGACATCGATCGCGCGCGGCGCTTCTATGTCGACATCGGCTGGGCCACGGATCACGAGCCCGACGGCGAGGTGATCTTCTTCCAAGCGGGCGACATGATCGTCGCCCTCTGGGACCGGGCCAAGCTTGCCGATGACAGCGCCGTCGAGAACTCGCCCGGCTGGGGCGGGGTGACGCTCGCGGTCTGCCTCGAGAGCCCTGCCGAAGTCGATGCGGTTACGGAGGAGGCCAGGCGGGCCGGGGCGACGATCGGGCGCGAGCCCGGCGAGACCTTCTGGGGCGGCTACAGCTCCGTCTTCGTCGATCCCGACGGCCACCCCTGGGAAGTCGCCCACAATCCGGGCTTTACCCTGACCGAGGACGGCGGCGTCAAGCTCTAGCGGCAGGCGCCGTCCGGGCGATGTGCGAACGTGTGTTCGTGCGCTGGGACAACCTCAGCATCGAGCAAGTAGAGGGAGCCCGCCTGCCCGGCTACCGCGATCCGGCGATCGTTCGAACCTTCGACGCACCGGAGGCAATCGGGCACCCGCTTCTATGAGATCCACGCCCGCTCGGCGATCAACTCGGTGCCCAAGCGCTCGCGGATGCCGTTCAGGTTCACGATCAATCCTTATCGGGGATGCAGCCATGCCTGTGTCTACTGCTTCGCCCGCCCGACGCACACGTACCTCGACCTCAACGCCCGCGAGGACTTTGAGCGCGAGATCGTCGTCAAGGTCAATGCCCCCGAGCTGGTGCGGGCCGAGCTGCGAAAGGCGTCGTGGCAGGGCGAGCACGTCGCGCTCGGCACGAACACCGATCCCTATCAGTGGGTCGAGGGGCGCTACCGGCTGATGGAGGGAATCTGGGAGGCGATGCGCGACTACGCCAACCCCTGCTCGATCCTGACCAAGTCGCCGCTGCTTTTGCGTGACATCGCCGTGATGAAGGAGATCGCCGAGAGAACGACCTTCGTCGCCAACCTCTCGATCCCGACGCTCGACGAGAAGGCCTGGCGTGCGAGCGAGCCCCACACGCCCCATCCGCGCAAGCGAATCGAGGCGGTCGGCGCCCTCGTTGAAGCCGGCATCACAACCGGCGTTC
>JBKJXG010000356.1:0-2965 GCA_046716525.1 Solirubrobacterales bacterium | reverse complement strand
GGCGCGATTCAGCACAACAAGGTGCTCGAGCTCGAGTACTACAAGGAGAACGAGGACTCCTTCGTCAAGCGCGAGGTCGAGCCCTATCAGCTGGTCAAAGGGCCCGAGGGGTTGTACCTCGGCTGCTTCGACCTCGGCCGCAAGGACACGCGCCATTTTCGCCTCGACCGGATGAAGAAGGCCGTAGCGACCAAGCGCACGTTCGAGCCGCGCGACGGCGTCGAGGAGATGCTCGCCGAGCAGGAGTGGCTCGTGCATGGCGAGGTGACCACGGCCGGGGTCGCCCGCGTCTGGGTCTCGCCGGTGCGAGCTCGCTGGCTGCGCGAGCAGCGCACAGTGGTCGAGGAGCTCTCCGACGGCGCCGTCGTCGTCGAGGTTCCCTACGGCTCCGACGACTGGCTCGTGCGCGAGGTGCTCAAGGGGGTCGGCGACCTCGTCGTGCTCGAGCCCGAGCAAGCGCGCGAAGCCGTCGCCAAGGCCGTCGCCGCCTGAGCGCATCGCAGTTCACCTGCCTCGTCGCGCCCAACCCGGGCCCGATGACACTCGGCGGCACGAACACATACGTTGTCGGCCGCGAGCCCGCCTACGTGATCGATCCTGGGTCCGCTGACACCGCGCATCTCGATTCGATCCGTGCCCAGGCAGCGAGCCGCGGCGGGATCGGCGGCGTCCTGCTCACCCATGGGCACACGGATCACACCGAAGGAGTCGAGGCACTCGGTGAGCCCGTGCTCTGGGGAGAGGCGGGCAAGGCAAGCGAGGAGGCGGCGATGATCGCGGCCCTAGGTGGGAGTGAAGGGGCGCTGGATGGGCGCGCGCCCGCGGCCGGGTCTGTCGCCGGTGTATCGGAGATCGCCGGATTTACGATCGTGCCGACACCCGGCCACGCCGCCGACCACGTCTGCTTCGTGCGCGAGCGGGTCTGCTTTTGTGGCGACCTGATCCTCGGCGAGGGCTCGGCGATCGTGCCCCCGGCTGCCGGTGGCGGCTCGCTGGCCGACTACATGGCCTCGCTGCACCGCGTCGCCGAGCTCGACGTCGACGTCCTCGCCCCCGGTCACGGCCCCGTGATCAACGATCCGGCCGCAAGGATCGCCGAGTACGTCGAGCACCGCGAGTCGCGCGAGCGCCGCCTCCTGGCCGCGCTCGACGCCGGCGAGCGCTCACGAGCCGTGTTGCTGGCGACCGTTTGGGAGGACGTTTCCGAGCAACTGCGCCCGGCCGCCGCTATCGCGATGCAGGCCCATCTCGAAAAGCTCGCGGCCGAGGGCTCTCTCGCCGCTGTCGAGCTCACTGATTGAGGGCCGAGGCGCCTACGATGGCGATCATGGAGCAGGCGACGGTCGAACGACTGCCTGGCAGCGAGTCGCGATGAGCCGCCGCGACCAGATCGTCCTCAGTCCCGCCGAGCAGCTCGAGTTGCTCCAATCGCAACGGGTCGTGGTCGTCTGCACACACGGCCCGCGCGGTTGGCCCCATGCGATGCCGATGTGGTTCACGCTGCGTCAGCCCGAGGGCGAGCCGCTGGCCGACGGCCCGCCGCAAGAGGTCTGGATCTGGACCTACGCCAAGTCGCAGAAGGTACGAAATCTCGAGCGCGATCCACGCGCGACGCTGCTGGTCGAGACCGGCGACGAGTACCTCGAGCTTCGCGGCATGCAACTCGAATGCGAGGCAGAGCTGATCCGCGAGGCCGAACGCGTCGCTGAGTTCGGCAAGGAGCTATCCGTGCGTTACTCCGACGGCATCGACTCGATCGAAGGTGACGCCGCCGCGGCGCTCGAGGCGCAAGCCGCAAAGCGAGTCGCGATCCGCTTTCAGCCCGTGCGCGCGGCGAGCTGGGATCACCGCAAGCTCGGCAACAGCTACTGAGACGGGAGCCCTCCCTCTGCCGGTTCGCGGCCGGACGGCTAGCCTCTGCGCCCGATGGAGGCGCTCAAGGGCTTAATTCTTTCGGGCGGCGCCGGCACGCGCCTGCGTCCGATCACCCACACCTCGGCCAAGCAGCTCGTGCCGGTGGCGAACAAGCCCGTGCTCTTCTACGGGATCGAGGCTCTCGTCGACGCCGGGATCGAGCAGATCGGGATCATCATCGCGCCCGAGACGGGTGACGAGATCCGTGAGGCAGTGGGCGATGGCTCCAGCTTCGGTGCCTCGATCACCTACATCACCCAGGAGCACCCCGCCGGCCTCGCCCACGCGGTGCTCACGGCTCAGGACTTCATCGACTCGGCCCCGTTCGTCATGTACCTCGGCGACAACCTCCTGCGCGACGGCATCACCGACCTCGTCGGGGCCTTTCGTGCCAACGAGCCCGACGCTCTGATCCTGCTCACCGAGGTTCCCGACCCGTGGCACTACGGCGTCGCCGAGCTCGACGGCGACAGCGTCGTCCGCCTGGTCGAGAAGCCGAAGGACCCGCCCTCGAACATGGCGCTGGTCGGCGTCTACATGTTCACGTCGAAGATCTTCGATGCCGCCCGCTCGATCGAGCCTTCGTGGCGTAACGAACTCGAGATCACCGACGCCCTGCAAGAACTGATCGACAACGGTTCGCGGGTTGAGAGCCATACGGTCGGCGGCTGGTGGAAGGACACCGGTCAGCTCGCCGACATGCTCGATGCGAACAGGCTGGTGCTCGAGGATCTCGAGACGCGGATCGAGGGCGAGGTCGACGCGGGCTCGCGGGTCGAGGGACGGGTGGCGATCGACGCCGGCGCCGTGCTCGAGCGCTCGGTGGTCCGCGGCCCCGTGGTGATCGGCGCCAACAGCCGGATCGTCGACTCCTACGTCGGTCCCTACACCTCGGTCGGCCCCGATGTCCAGATCGTCGGCTCCGAGGTCGAGCATTCGATCCTCTTGGCCGGCGTCGAGGTGCGCAATCTCGACACCCGGATCGAGGCGAGCCTGCTCGGGCGCGACGTCAAGCTGGTCCGCGGCGAGGGGATGCCGAAGACGCTGCGGA
>JBKJXG010000355.1:0-4083 GCA_046716525.1 Solirubrobacterales bacterium | reverse complement strand
TTTCCGCGCCGAGAACGAGTTCGCCAGCCCGATGCGCTTTCAGATCGCCTCCGGCGATCAGATCCGGATCACGAACGAGATCGAGGCCCGCGGCGAGGAGATCGGCGCGATCTTCCATTCGCATCCGAACACCGAGGCCCTTCCCTCCCAGACCGACGTCAACCTCGCCGCCTGGTGGCCGGGGGTCGCCTGGGTGATCTGCTCGCTCGCCGGGCCCGAGCCTTCGGTGCGGATGTTCCACATCGACGGTCCTGAGCTCGAGGAGGTCGAGCTAGTTGTCGAGTGAGGCTGGCGAGACGGTCGAGCCGCTGGCGTGCCCGACCTGCGCGCGCAAGTTCGGCCTCGATGAGCGCTTCTGCCCCGAATGCGAGATGCCGCTCGTCTACGTCGGGCGCGCCGAGCATGCGCCGATAACCGATGCGCACGAGCGAGCGCGCAAGGTCAGGCCCGAGTACGCCGGCGGCGAACTCGTCAAGGCGGCCTTCGCCCAGAACCTGGCCGAGGCCCAGCTGATCCAGGGCATCCTCCTCGAACAGGGCATCCCCAGCATCGAGCGACGCTCGCGCGGCTTCGACGTTCCCGACTTCCTCGCGGCTGGTCCGCGCGACATCCTCGTCCCGCGCTCGGGCTACGAGGCCGCGCGGGAGCTGCTCGCCGACAGCCGCGGCCCCGAGCCCGCAGCCGCCGGCGCCGATGAGCGGCCGGTGCGGCTGGCGCTTTGGATCCTCGTTGCACTGATCGCCGCCGTGGCGATCGTCTGGCTGCTGTACCAGGCAGCCACCTGACGCAGATCAGTCCAAGCGCGAGGCGAACGGGTCCTCGTCGGTGAGCTCGTCGTAGAGGCTGGTTCGCGGCAGCTCGTTTCGCAGGTAGTGACGCCATTCGCTCTCGACGCTGCTGAAGCGCGCGTCGAAGGCGAGCTCGATTGCCCGCTGCGCTCCCTCTCGACGCAAGCGCGAGACGAGGATCGCGCACGAATCCGGGCCGCGTTCGCGTTCGAGCAGGTCGAAGATCGTGCCGCCGAGGATGATCGCGTCGCGGGCGGTCGGCGGGAAGCTCGGCGGCTGGCCCTGGCGCATCCGCGTGTTCACCGCCGCCCGAAACAGCGCGGTTTGCCCGGCGAAGTACTGGGCGCCGCCCTCGATCAGCCATGCCCAGCGCACGTAGCGGCTGAACCGGCGCGGCCCCCACGGTGGCGGCAGGCGATCGTTGTTGGCGGCGAGAACGATTTGCGTGTAGAGGCGATCGGCGGTGCCGCGCAGGGCCGCGAGCGAGTCCTCGCCGGCCGAACGGCGCTCGGTGTGCTCATCGTTGAGGATGTGAAGCTCGGAGGCCATCGCCCAGCCCGCCAGGTAGCGGCGCCCGGCAGGCGCCGCGCCCAGCCGCGCGATCGGCAGGAAAGGGTGGGCGGCGGCAAGCCAGCCCGGGTTGGGGTGGACGATGACCGTGATTCCACCCGGCGCATCGTCGAAGCGATCCTCGAGGCGCAGGCGAATGTCCTCGAGCCGGTCCAGCGTTCGCTGCGCGCAGGCGTCGTCGTCGCTCTCGTGACGCGCGGTGAAGCTCAGCGATTCGGTCTCTACCCAGGCCATAGATGAGCTGCGGCCCCGTGTCTCGGTTGGCGGCCACAGCTGAACGGGAAAGTCTACGAAGCCCGAGGTTACGAAGCCCGCGGTGGCAGCCCGAGATCGTCGAGCTCTCCCGGCGGCGCGCGCACACCATCGAGGCGCTTTTGCTCTTCGACAGCGGCCAGCGTCGCCGCCGCCCGGCGATCGACGGGGATTCGGCGCAGTCCCCGTTCCGCGGTCATGGTGATGACCACCTGCGGGCGCTCGGCGCGCAGCGTGCGGCGATCGAGAGAGCTCGTGTGAACGAAACTGAGGCGGCGAAACGATTCGGCGAGGAAGGGTAGGCACCAGGTCGCATAGGAGGTTCCGAAGACGACGCAGCGGGGAAGCTCGTCGCGATCGCACTCGAATTCGAGCCGCTTACCGGTGACGCGAATCTGGTTGTCGCTCACGAGCCGCGCTCGCGGCGAGCGGATGCGCCCAAGGGCCACGGTTCCGCCGCGGGGCGGCTCGAACTTGATGCCGAGATCGCCGACAAGCTCGGTTTCGAACCATGAGACGTCATGCTCGTCGACCGCGTGCAGCACGATTCCTCGCCGACGCAGGTGCTCGCAGATCAGCCGGTAGGCGATATAAGCGCCGCGCGCGTTCCAATGTGAATCGGTGGGGGTGTAAACAGGCGTTTTCGGCGTCCGCCCGGCGCGCAGCTCCGCCAGCGGGTAGATGATCTCAACGCCTTCGGCTTCAGCTATCTCGAGCAGGCGATGGACCGGTCGCCTCGGCGCCGGGACGAGGTGTGGGGGGAGCTTGTCCGCATAGACGGCCTCCTTGTCGGGCACCACCATGCAGACCCACTCAGCTCGAAGGCGGCGCATCAGCCGCCGTCGGCGCCGCAAGATTCTCGACCAGTCCCTGTTCCATTCGCGGTCGGGCTCGTAGAGGCCGGTGTGCTGGCCTATCACGTCGTTGCTGTCTCCCGACAGGAACAGCCATCCGTCGCGACCTTCAACCGCACCGACGTTTCGCTCGAGCTCCTCGAAGTGTTTGCGACGGCGCACGCCGGTTAGGGCGGACTGTAGGTGCGCTCGACGTTGCCAGGCTCGGCGCCGAAGGTCGGGGGGCGCGCGCCAGTGCCGAGGAAGGCCGCGATCTCGGCGCCGTTGACGCTTTGGCCCTGTCGCGGCGGGAGGATGTTGAGAAAGCCCCCGGCATCGTTTCCGCCGTAGGCGCCGGGAGTGGGTGCGCCGCTGGCGACCGCCGGCAACGCGACGACGATCGACGTGGCACCGGTCCTCCACGGCCCTCTCATTGCCGCGCGACTCTATCCGGGCGGCGAGCTACGCGCCAGTGGGCTTGTTGTTCCGTTCGTAGTCGAGCTCGGTTGTGACTTCGAGGTCGGCCAGCGCCTGGCGCGCCGCCTCTAGGTTCTCGGGCTCGCGAACAGCCTGGGCGAGCGGTAGCTGTGTCCCGGCGGTCGCGAGGTCGAAATAGAACGTGATCGCGCCTACGGGTCCCAGGGCAGCAAGTTTGCGTCCGTCGCGGATCTCGGCGGACCCGAGCTCGCCTCGCGCACAGCGCAAGACCTGCATGCTGGCCTCCGTCGCCGTCGATCTTGCCGCGCGTTCGAGCTCGTCGATGGCCATCGGGTCGACGCTCGAGCTGCCGAGCCAGGCGCCGGCTCGCGCCAGCGTCGCCACGCGCGCCAGCACCTCTTCGACGCTGAGCTCGCCGTCACAGCCTGCGCCGACTACGGCAAGGATCGCTTCGACGCGGGGTGCCAGGCGCAGGCCTGCCGCGATCATCACCGCATCGCACAGCGGGCTCGCAAGCCCCGGCTCGTGGCCGGCGGCGATCGCGTCGCCCCCGACGTCGACGTAAACGACGAGATCACAGCCGAGCAGCCCCGCCGCCGCCGCGATCCCTGACTCGGCTCCCGGGGCGCCTTCGGTGACATCGATGAGCACTGTTGGGCTGCCGAGCTGCGAAGCGAGATGAGATTCCGAGAACGCGACTCCCTCGGGGGTGGTCGTATCCGGCCCCGCAAGCACAGCGTGCGCGCCCAGCGGGTCGCCGTTCTTGATCTGGCGCATCGACCTCGGCCCCGGGTAGGGGTCGACCGGCAGCCGTTCCCAGGCGACCCCGCCGAGCACGAACGGGGTTCCCAGAGCCTCGCAGCGCCGCGCGACCGAGAGCGCACCGACGACGTCACCACCTCCGCCGATGCCGAGCACGAGGACGCGGCGGGCTTTGCTGACTCTCCGCTCGAATGATGGGGTCATACCCGACCGCCCCCCACGGCCCGTCAGCCGCCTAGAGACATTCAGGCAAGCGCGGGCTCGACGTTGCAGATCTCGCGGATCGCCGCAGCGGCCCGCGTGAACTCCTCGTCGGCCATCACCGGCGTGCCCTCGAACGGGAGCTCACGATCGATCTCGACCCAGGAGCGACAGCCGTGGTACTCGTCGCGCACGCGCACTGTGACTGGCCGGGGGATGCGGTGGACCCGCAGCAGCAG
>JBKJXG010000354.1:0-7597 GCA_046716525.1 Solirubrobacterales bacterium | reverse complement strand
CCTTCTGCGCCTCGGTGCCGTGAGCGATCACGACCGGCCCGCCCATGACGAGGCCCAGCACGTTGGCGGGCCGCGGCGCCTTGGCACGCGCCAGCTCCTCGCCGAAGATCGACTGCTCGATCAGGGTGGCGCCGCGGCCGCCGTACTCCTTCGGCCACGAGACCCCGGCCCAGCCGGCCTCGTGGAGCTGGCGCTGCCATTCGCGCTCGAACTCGAACTGCACCTGGTCGCCGCCACTCGGGGCGGGGCCGGGGTGGTTGGCCTCGATCCAGCCGCGAAACTCGTCGCGAAAGGACTGCTCGTCCGGAGTCAGGGTCAGGTCCATGGGGCGCGCACGCTACAGGACCGCTGCCCTTGGCTAATCGACCACGTAGAGCGCCACGAACGCGGCGACCACCCAGCTGGCGCCGGCGAAGACGATCCCCGGGTCACGGGCCAGGATCGCCGCCGTCGAGCGCGTGTCCGCGCGGTCGTAGATCAGGTACAGGTAGCGGAAGATCCCGTAGAGGACGGAAGGCGCGGTGATCAGCATCCTCGAGCCAACCAGGGGTGAGTTGGCGGCATAGATCACGTAGCTGATGATGGCCGCGGCGGTGACCATCGCGATCATCTGATCCAGGAATGGAAGCGAATAATGCTCGAGCACTGGGCGAGAGGCGGGCGGAACGTCCGGTATTCCTTCTTCCAGCATCGCCTCCTGGCGGCGCTTGGTGAAGCCGAGGAAGAGGGCGAGAAAGCCGGTGCAGATGAGCAGGAACTCGGAGGCCTGGGCCTCGACCGCGAGAGCGCCTGCGATCACCCGCAAAATGAAGAGCGAGCCGATCGTCATCACGTCGATGATCACCAGCCGTTTGAGGATCAGCGAGTAGGCGGTGGTGATGACGCCATAGAGGGCAATCAGGGCGCCGACCTCCGGCTCCACAGCGAGGCCGATCGCGATGCCGGCGATCGCCAGCGCCGCAGCAGCGGCGGCCGCCGTCGAGGCCGGCAGCGCACCGCTGGCGATCGGGCGGCGCCGCTTGTCGGGATGAAGGCGGTCGTGCTCGCGGTCGCGCAGGTCGTTGTAGAGATAGCCGGCGCTCGAGATCGCACAGAAGGCGACGAACGTGAGCACGGCGGCAAACACCTGGTCGGCCTCGTCGAGAGCGCCCGAGAAGAGCAGGCCGGCGAAGACGAGCAGGTTCTTGACCCACTCCTGCGGGCGCATGGCGTTCAGCAACAGCATGACCGCGTCAGGTTAGGCCGCCGTTCGCGACGATCCCCTGCCGCCCTGCGAAAAGCAAGCGAGCACCCGAACCACGGGCGGCAGCCGCGCTAGACGGTGCGCTGCGTCGTGGCGGTATCGCGGGCGCCGTCGAGCTCGGCACGCGCACGGGCGATCACCGCCTCGCCGTTCTCGCCCGCACGTGAGGCGGCACAGCCGCCGACCAGGCGCAAGCGCTCACCGAGCGTCGTCACGACCTCGCTGATCAGGCCGCGACCCGCCGTTTCGTCGGTTGCCGTTGCAAGCAGCCCGATCCGCCTGCCGCTGAGGCGGGCGGCCGTGCCCCCGCACTTGACCGCGACCTGCTCGACCGCACGTGCAAGATCTTGGATCGCCTTGTCACCGCCGGCGTAGCCCTGTTCGGCATTGATCCGCTCGAGCCCCTCGAGCTCGAACAAGCAGACCGCGAAGGAGGCGTCCTGTGCTCGTGCCTGCTCAGCCTCGGCCTCAGCGAACTCGTGAAAGTAGCGATGGCTGTAAAGCAGCGTCAGGTGATCGGTGATCTCGAGCGGGCCGATGCCGAGCACGCCGGACGCATCCTCGCGCGCGCCCAGCTCGAGGTCGTCGAGCGTTGCCGGCTTGGCCTCGTCCTCGTCGGCGGGCGGGTCGCGGCGGACCTCCTCGGTGAACAGCCCCACGACCTTCCGATCGAACTGGCTGCCTGCGTGTCGTTCGAGCTCCTCACAGGCGGCCTCGAGGGTCATCCGCCCCCGATACGGGCGATCAGAGGTCATTGCGCTGAACGCGTCCGCCACCCCGATCACGCGAGCTTCGAGCGGGATCTCCTCGCCGCGCAGGCTCGCCGGGTAACCGGAGCCGTCGACGCGCTCGTGATGGTGAAGGATGAACAGGGCCAACGGGGCCAGCGCGGGAACCTGCTGAACGAGCCTGGCGCCGATCCGCGGGTGCAGCTGGATCACGCCGAACTCCTCGGGAGTCAGCCGTCCGGGCTTGAGCAGGATTCGCTCGCTGATCCCGATCTTTCCCAGGTCGTGAAGCAGAGAGGCGAAGACCAGCTCCTCTCGCTGGCGCGAGTCGAGCCCGAGTTCCTCGGCGACGCGAGCGACGTACTTCGACACGTCCTGTGAGTGTCCGCCGAGGTGCGGGTCCTTCGCTCTGATCGCCTCTGCGAGCATCGAAACCGTGGCGACGTAGCTGTCGCGAAGCTCGCTCTGCAGATCGTTGTTCTCCAGCACCGCGCCCGCGTGGTCGCCCAGCGCGAGCAGTACCTCCTCGTCGTGCTCGCCGTAGCTCGAGCTGTTGAGGCAGATCACTGCGCCGCTGAACTCGTCGGCGAGGTAGATCGGAATCGCGATCAGATTCTCGATCCCGGCGTCACGTTCGGCCGCCTCGAGCTCGTCACCGCTGCGGCGCACGATCGCCTCGCGATCGAGGACGAGCTTCGCGAACGGCGCGGCGACCGCGGGCTGGTCTTCGTAGCGCTCATAGCCCTCGGTCGCAACCAGCTTGCTCTCACTTCCATCGTCCGTTCGGCCTGAAAACAGAAGCCCTCGCTCGGCATCCAGCAGCCTGACCGCGACCGAGAGCACGAGGGATGGCACCTCGTCGCCGCGGCCCAGCGGCCCTTGGCTCGCTCGCAGTTCGCGCAGTCCCTGATGCAGATCGCGGGCCCAGTTTCGCTCCGCCTGGCGAAGCTGGTGAAACTGCTCGCGAAGCTCCTCGTCAGTCAGCGAATCGCCCGCCCGCATGCGCTCGCGCTGCCATAGGCCGAGAGCGAGGGCCGCAGCGACGAGCGCTGCGATCAGCCACGGCAGGGGCTCGCGGACCTCGTCGACGATGCTCGGCGCGCCGCGAACCTCGATCACGTCGACGAGCTCGAACCCACCAAGCGCGACCACGAGCAGGTAGGCGAGCGAACCGAGCAGCGCGAGAGCAACCGCTGCGAAGAGCAGCGCACCTGGCCAGCGGCTGGATTCGTCGTTCGAGCTCATCGCTTAACCGGTGTTACCCGCGAAACGATCGTCTCACCAGCAACTCTCGTTCCGCCCCGCGGCACGAACGCCAGACTATTGAGCGTTATCTGCGCTCGGCCCTCGGCTGGGGGTCGATCAACACCCCTGGGTTGAGGATCGCGCCGGGATCGAGCTCGCGCTTGGCGGCCCGCAGGGCTGCGGCAAACGGCTCGGGGCGCTGGCGGTCGTACCACGGGCGGTGATCGCGCCCGACGGCATGGTGGTGGGTGATCGTGCCGCCCGCGTCGATCACTGCCTCCGACACCGCCGTTTTGATCTCATCCCACTGCTCGACCTCCGATCCGCGCCGGGCCGGGGCGAGGATCGTGAAGTACGGCGCAGGCCCGTCCGGGTAGACATGTGTGAAGCGACAACCAAGGATCGGCGCGCCTTCACCATCCGCAGGTGACCCGATGACCTCGGCAACCGCACGGCGCGCGGCGAGCGTCACCGTCGCATGGAAGTCCTCGAAGCGATCCCATGTGATCGCCGTCTCGAAGGTCTCGGAAAGCACGGAGCAGGCGACGAGGGTGTCGCGCAGGTAGGGCGCGGCAAGAAAGGCGCTGCGCCAGGTGCCGACGGCGTCGTCCTCTCCCTGGACGCTGCCCGACGCCCGCGTGCCCCGCACCTCCCCGGCCTCACCGCCGTGGTCGCGAACGAGCTCGCGGGCCTGCTGCATCGGCCCATCGACCGGCTGGCCGGCCGACTCGAAGCCGAGGACTAGGACGGCCTTGCGATCTTCGGATGCCTGCGTGAGCGCCGCCTCCTCGGGGTCGAGCAGACGGCAGTTCGCCGGGTCGAGACCCGATTGCGAGAGGGCCCGAACAGCCTCCGCCCCGGCGGCAAAGGAATCGAACGTGACCCCGCACGAGAGCTTGTGCTGTGGCCGCGGGCGAACCCGCACCCAAGCTTCGGTGATCACACCGAGGATGCCCTCGGAGCCGAGCAGCATCCGGTCGGGGCTCGGTCCTGCTCCTGATCCGGGGAGCCGCCGGCTCTCCCATGCTCCGCGTGGGCTGATCGCCCGTACCGACTCGACGAGGTCGTCGATGTGGGTGAGCACGGTTGCGAAGTGCCCACCGGCGCGCGTCGCCACCCAGCCGCCGAGCGTCGAGTACTCGAACGACTGCGGAAAATGGCGCAACGTGAGTCTGTGCTCGCCGAGCTGGGCTTCCAGCGACGGCCCGAGTACGCCCGCCTGAATGCGCGCCGCGTTGGAGATCGGGTCGACCTCGAGCACACGATCGAGGGCCCCGAGGTCGAGTGTCACGGTGCCCGCGTAGTCACGGCCGACCCGCGGCTCGATGCCGCCGACGACGCTGGTGCCGCCGCCGTAGGGGATCGCCGCCGCTCCTTCGTCGGCACACCAGCTGAGCACCGCCTCGATCTCGCTCTCGTCGCGAGGCCGGGCGACGAGATCGGGCGCGTGCTCGATCTCTCCGCGCATGCCGCGGACGACGTCGCGGTATGCCTTGCCAAGCGCATGGGAGACGCGTTCGCGATGGTCGTCGCTGACGATCTCGGTCAGCGATGCGGGTGCCGCGATGCGGGGCGCTGCCAACTCGATCGAATCGAGCGGTACCGGCTGCTCAGCAGCCTCGCCGAAGCCGAGACGTTCACGGACCGTCGCTGCCGCCGCCTCGAGCTCGGCGGCGGCCGGCTGCTGGTCCTCGAAGCCCCAGCCCCAGTGCTTTCTGGTGCGCGCCAAGTTGCCGCCCGCCCCGTTCACCGGCGTGGAAGCGCTACCAGTGCATGCCGCGCATCAAGTACGCGAAGGCGACCTGCTGGTTGTTGGCCTGTTCGTCGGTGCTCTGTTCGTCGGTGGTCTGACGCGCGCCTGTCTTGGGAGCGTCCTTCTTCTCGCCCCTGGCTGCGCCCGAGTCCGGGAACAGGTGATATGCGGTATTGAGGATGTAGTCGATCGACTTCGGGTTGACCGCGTAGAGGATCTGTCCGAGCGTCCCGAGCGGAGTCGCGATCCGCTTCGGCCTGTGGATGATCGCCTCGCAGATCATGTCCGCCGCCTCCTCGGGGTTGATCGTCGGGAAGCGGTCGTACATCTTCGTCGGAGCGATCATCGGCGTCCGCACCAGCGGCATGTTGATCGTCGTCACGTGCACACCGTCGTCGATGATCTCGGAGGCGATCGAGCGCGAGAAGGCGTCGAGCGCCGACTTCGAGGCGACATAGGCCGAGAACCTCGGTGTGTTGGTCTGAACGCCGATCGAGCTGACGTTGATGATGTGGCCCGACTTGCGCTCTCGCATCTTCGGCAGCAGCTTGAGGATCAGCCGCACCGCGCCCAGGTAGTTGAGCTGGATCGTGCGCTCGAAGTCGTGCGGGCGGTCGTAGGAGAGGGCGATCGAGCGCCGAATCGAGCGGCCGGCGTTGTTGACGAGGATGTCGACGTGGCCGTGCTGCTCGAGCGCCTCGGCCGCCATGCGCTCGATGTCGTCGAAGTCCGAGAGATCGCAGCGATGGACGTGGGCGATACCGCCGATCGCCTCGATCTGCTGCTGCGTCGATTCGAGCTTCTCCGGCGTGCGCGCGACGAGCAGGACGATGCCGCCTGCCTCGGCGATCTTCAGCGCCGCCGACTTGCCGATCCCCGATGAGGCGCCGGTGACCATGACGACTCGGCCCCGCACCGACTTCTCGAGCGAGACGTTGCCCTGCAGGCGGCGACCGAAACGCATCAGCTCGTCGGGGATCTGGTGCTCGATGATCTGGGCGAGGCCGCCGACCAGGCCGAGGCGCCCGCGGGCCGCGCCCATCAGGGTCTTGTCGCGAAACAGGTCCGGATCGAGATGGCGCTCCCAGTAGTCCCAGAGCTTGCCCGCGTAGGCCTCGAGCGGCGGGACGCTGATTCCGGTACCGGCCAGCGCTGCCTCGGCCTGGCGCGAGTCGAAGCGGGTCGGGTAGTTGACGTAGATCAGAACCGAGCGCGGGATGCCGAAGTCGGCGAGCGCGGCGTCGGTGATCGTGTCGCCCAGCGGCACGCCCGTGACGGCCATCTTCAGCAGCGGCTGGATCGCATCGATCGCAGCGGCGGGAAGCCGAACGGAGGACTGGGGCGCGTGGGCGGCCCTGGCGAAGGTGTCGATCAGCTGGCCCGCGGTCATCGGGTTCGGATCGGTGAGGCTGAAGGCGCGACCGTCGAGACCGTCCTTGTGGGCGATGTGGTCCATCGCCTTGACGACGAAGTCGACCGGGACGACGTTGATCTCGCGGCCCTCGACGCCTGGCATCGGCATCCACTGCGGAACCGTGTTGCGGATGCGGCGGATCAGCTTGAAGAAGTAATAGGGCCCGTCGACCTTGTCCATCTCGCCGGTCTCGGAATCGCCGACGACGATCCCGGGGCGGTACACGCGCCACGGTCGCGAGAGCTCGTTTCGCACTACCCCCTCGGACTCGTGCTTGGTCTGGAAATAGGGATGCGTATCGACGTCCTGGGCCTCCTCGAACATGTCCTCGCGCCAGGTGCCCTTGTAGAGTCCGGCAGCCGCGATCGAGCTGACCATGTGCACGCAGCCGGCTTCGACCGCTTCGGCGAACTCGACCATGTGGCGGGTGCCCTCGACGTTGGCGACCCGCTGGGTCTCGGCGTTGGCGGTCATGTCGTAGATCGCCGCGAGGTGGAAGAGGTGGTCGACGTTGCCGTTCAGCCGCTCGACGTCGGCCTCAGAGATCCCCAGGCGGGACTCGGAGAGATCGCCGACGATGGCGACGACGCGGTCGGGATCGGCGTCCCAGCGATTGAGCAGCTCCGCCAGGCGCCCCTTGGAGCCCTCGCGAACGAGGACGTAGACGGTGCCCTCGCGCTCGAGCAGCAGCTCGACCAGGTTGCGGCCGATGAACCCTGTCGCTCCGGTTACGAAGTAGCTCACTCGGTCTCCTCCATTGTTTGGCCGCCCTCGGGCAGAGCCTACTATTGCTGGTGTGAGCTTCATCGCTCCAGACCATGGCGACCGCGGCGAGCCCGGCGTCAACCTCGGACGCACCGGCGGCTCCGCGGTCGGCGAGCAGCGCCAGATCGTCCCCGACGGCGCTCAGGTCCTGGCGCGGGGCGCCCTCGCTTGCCCGGACTGCTCGCTGCCGATCTCTCCGGCGCCGCGAATCCGCCCGCGCCAGCCGCTGAGCTGCGCCTACTGCGATCACGCCGCGCCCGCGATCGAGTTCATGCGTGAGAACGTCGCCGACACCGTCGGCAACGACGTCATTCTCGTCGCCCGTTTCGCCTAGGTCGCACGCAGGTGGCCCGTCCCGCCGAAGAGCGACTGCTGCAAGCGCTGCTGGCCACGGTCGGCCTGGTCGCGATGGCGACCGGCGTGTTCGCCCTGATCACCGGCACCAGCGG
>JBKJXG010000353.1:0-6767 GCA_046716525.1 Solirubrobacterales bacterium | reverse complement strand
AAGGTCTGTGAGTTCATCGAGCTGCCGTGGGACGACGTCATGCTCTCCTACCACGAGCGCTCGGGCGAGCGACTGAAGGAGATGGCACGAGCGTTGCCGGCCGACGGTCGCGCCAAGGAGCTCAGCGTCGAGCGCCGCATGGCCACCCACGCGATGACGACGAAGCCGCCGAGTGCCGACCGCGTCGCGCGCTGGCGCACGCAGATGACCCCAGATCAGCGCCAGGAGTTCGAGGCGATCGCGGGTGAGCTGCTGAGCGAGCTCGGCTACCCGACGGGCCCGGACGCGGTCGACAAGGCTACGGCTATGATCGACGCGGCATGAGACCGCTGTGGCTCGCGGGTCCTGTCACCGCAGGTGCCGCCCACCCTGCGCTCCCGGCGGGTGCTCGGGTGGGCCCCTCCTGCGGCGCCACCCGCTCGAGCTACCGCTTCGGTTGATGTGAGAATCGGCATTGTCACCAAGTGGTTTGCGAGTGGGCAGGCGGTTGTGTCGCGGCAAATTCGTTCTGCTTTGGACGAGCTCGGTCACGAGACCTTCATCCTTGCCAAGCAGGGGAAGGGTCCGAGAGCCCAGCAGGAGCGCGTCACCGACCCGGTCTGGGACCAGCCGGGCGTCACGCAAAGCGGCGAAGCCGACATCCCCGAGGCCGACTACCTGGCGTGGACGCGCGAGAACTCGATCGATGTCGTGCTCTGCGACCAAAACGATCAGTTCACGGAGATCGCGGCGCTTCGTGCAAACGGGGTGAAGACGATCGGTCGCTTTGTCTGGGAGAGCTTCGCCGAAAGCGACGCTGCACCCGCGAGCGAGGCATACGACGTCATCTACTCGTTCACAAAAGCCGAGCAGGAGCGTTACCGCACGCTCGGGATCGAGAGCCCGCTACTGGTCTGGGGATGTCATCCCGAGTTGATCGAGGTCGCCGAGCAGGTAGCAGGCAGGGGGGACAACGACGGTCTCGTTCGGTTCGTCGTCCCCGGGTCGTTCATGGGCAAGCGCAAGCCGTTTCCGGAGATCGTCGAGGCCTTCGTTCGCGCCAAGGGCGACAACCTGCGGCTGCTGATCCGCGGCCAGGTCGACCGCAAGGCCAACAAGCTGGAGCGGGCGGCCGGCGGCGACGCCCGAGTCGAGATCGAGCTCGAGGACCGGCCCACCGACGAGCATCTGCGCCAGTTCGCGTCCTGCGACGTCTGCCTCTCGCCCTCACGCTGGGAGGGGCTCGGCTTGCCGCTCTACGAGGCGGTCGCCTTCGGTATGCCGTCGATAACCAACGACTCGCCGCCGATGAACGAGGTGGTGCTCGACGAGGTCAATGGGATCTGCGTCGACTCGGTCGCATGGGGCGAAGCCGGGTCGGGCATTCCCGCCTTCGACCCCGACTTCGACCAGCTGACCGCGGCGATCGAGCGCCTCGGCGATGCCGGTGAGCGCGAGCGCCTGAGCGCCGGCGCGCGCGAGCTTCGCCAAGGGGAGCGCAGCTGGGATCGAACCAAGGAAGGGCTCGAAGGACTGCTCGCCCGCGTTTCGTGAACGTCGGCGTCGTCACGAAGTGGTTCAACCGCGGCCAGCCGGTGGTCGGCCGCCAAACGCGATCCGCACTCGAATCCCTCGGCCACGAGACGTTCGTCCTGGCGCGGCCGAAGAAGGAACGGGGTCCGCGACCCGGGGCCCTCGACCGCGACGACGTCTGGGACCAGCCCGGCGTCACCGAAGGTTCCTCCTACGACATCCCTCTCGGCGAATACGAGAGCTGGGTCGCCGACAACGGCATCGAGGCGATCTTCTGCGATCAGAACTACCAGTTCGAGGAGCTCGCCTCGCTTCGGGCTAATGGCGTCAAGACGATCGGTCGCTTCGTCTGGGAGCACTTCGCCCAGGAGCACGTCACCGGGGCGATCACCGCCTTCGACGTGATCTTCTCCTTCACCCGCGCTGAGCAGAAGCGTTACGCGTCGATGGGAATCGACAGCCCATACGTCCCTTGGGGATGTCACCCCGAACTGATTGCCTTCGCAGAAAAGCCGGAGCGCGGGCGGATGTCGGCCCTTCCCCCTCCGGACCCGAACGATAGGCGGAAGACGGAGGGGGAAGACCGGCAGCCGACCCGGCCTACGAACGGCGACTTGGTTCGGTTTGTGTTCCCGGGCGGGTTCATGGGTCATCGCAAGCCGCTGGAGCCGGTGCTCGAGGCGTTCGAGCGGACGACAGATGCCCGCTTTCGATTGGTGGTCAAGGCTCAGGTGGAGCGCAAGCAGGTGCGGCCTGCTGAGGAGGCAGCGGCTAGGGATTCGCGGATCGAGGTTCGGGTGGGAGATCGGCCGACGGCCGAGCATCTGCGCGAGCTGGCGGGATTCGACGTGTGTGTGGCGCCGGCGCGCTGGGAGGGGCTGGGCCTGCCGCTGTACGAGGCGATCGCCTTTGGTCAGCCGGCGATCACGAACGCAGCGCCACCGATGGACGAGGCGATCCACGACGGCGTCAACGGATTGCTCGTAGGGGGGCGTGAGGATGGGACGGCGAAGTCGGGTATCGCCGCGATCGAGCCGGATGCCGGCGAGCTCACCGCGGCGTTCGAGCGCCTCGGCGACGACTCGCTGCGGGCCGAGCTCGCGGCCGGGGCCGTACGCGTGCGCGACACGGAGCGCCGCTGGGACGCGACGGTGCGCGGGATCGGCGGCCTCTTGGACTCGGCCGCCTCACGCTCACGCGAGCCTGGCGTGACATAGGCCCTACGGGGCGGCAGTAGGCGGCGAGCCATCGGCCTGCACTTCGGCGTCGGCGTCGGGTTCGACCACGCCTTGGGTCGTCGAGTCTGGCGGCAGGCCGGCGGCGGGGGGAGCGGCAACGGGCTCGGGAGGGTCCTGCGTGGTCGTCGCCGCCCGCGGATTAGGCGCCCCAGCCGAGCTCGCCCCCCGGGCCGGGCTCGGGTCGTCGTCGTCATCCGCGGCGATCACGATCGCGAGGCCCGCGACGGCTGCCGCGACGAGCGCGAGCGCCCAAATCAGCCGCCGTCGGCTACCTGAATCCACCGTCGGTCAAGCGTAACAGCGGTGGGGTTGACAGGAAGAACTTTGGATGTAGGGTCGAAATCGGTTTTGTCTACGCGGAGGTCACGATGACCAGTTCCCTCAGTCTTCTTTCGAACCGGGCCCGGATCGCCCTCGGAGTCGCCCTCGGTTGCTTGCTGGCCGGGTTGTGCGCGGTGAGCGCCACCAGTGCGCCTGCTGCTGCGCCCTCGCTTGCACCGGTTGCGGTTACCGGGACGACCGAGTCGCAGATCCAGCCTGACTCAGCTGCGGAGTTGGCGACGCCAGCGGCGCCGATGTCCGACGCCGAGCGCGCTCGCTTGAAGGCCAGGCTCGAGGCCGTCCGCGAGGCAACCTCCAGCAACGCCGGGGCCGGCGATCCGACCGGCACGAGCGACTCGCCTCCTACCCAAGTCGGGGGCAAGGCCGCCTCTAGGGCGAATCTGGTCACCATCAACAGGAGGAACACCCGCTCCCAGGCGGTGAGCAGCACGCTGGCTGAGCCGGCTGCGGCGAACGACTCGACCGAGGTCTTCTACAACGGCAACACCTATCACTCGCAATCGGCCGACAGGGGCCTGACATGGACCGCCGGAGCGGCGATCCCGGCCGGCCCCGCCGACGCGCCGAACGTGTGCTGTGACCCGGACGCGATTCATCACGGCGCACTCGACACGACGCTCCACATCATGCTGTACACGAACGCGGCTCTCACCAACGGTGTGGTTCGCATCTTCGTCCGCAGGGGAACGATCGCGGGCGGCGTCGACTGCACGTACACGATCGATCCGGGCGGAACGGCCAACAACGTGCTGCCCGACTACCCGCACCTCGCAACGAGCAACGGCTTCATCTACCTGTCGTCGAACAACATCACCAACGGCACGACGTGGACCGGTGCGCAGGTGAGGCGTTTCAACGCCAGCCAGATGGCCAATTGCCAGACCGCGGGGGTGGACACGTTCACCCATACGGGCAGCGTCGGGCAGCGCATCCTGACGCCGGTCGAGAACGCCTCGACGACGATGTACTTCGGCTCCAATGACTCGGCGAACTCGTTCCGGGTCTTCCGCTGGCCGGAGTCGAGCGCGGTCGTGAGCCAGTTCGTGCGTCCGCTCTCGCACGGGTCGAACTTCGCGAACCCCAACTGTCAGGGTGGTACGGGGAACTTCGACTTCATCGAGCGCACGACCTCGTGGTCGATCGCCGGCTTCCGCCTGCGGGGCGCGGTGGTCCCCGGCAGCCGGGTCTGGTTCGCTTGGAATGCCGCGCAGGACGCCTCGCACGCGCAGGCGCACCTGCACTCGGCGATCTTCACCGATGCGGCCACGCCCGCGTCGCTGACGTCGGGGGCAGTGTTCAACCAGGCAACGTGCTTCGGCTACCCGTCGCTCGGAGCGAACTCCACCGGCGATTTCGGGCTCAGCCTGGCGTTCGGCGGGGACAAGACGGCGAGCAGCGGTAGTGCCGCCCGCGGCGGAATCGGTGTCGATGACTCGGCCACCGTGGGGAACAGGTTCGGCTCGATCACGCAGACCGCGTCGGGCACCCACAACCGCTCGGATGGCCGCTTCGGCGACTATTTCACGGTCCGCCGCAACGACAGGTGTCCGAGCACCGGGTGGGTTGGGACCAATTACGGGTTGTCGGGAGGCAACACGTCGGCGGCGCACGTGAACGCCCGCTACATCGAGTTCCAGAGCAGCACCAAGGCTGCCTGCCCATAAGGCGGCTTGAAACGTGCGAGGGCCCGCCCACCCCCAGGGCGGGCCCTCTGCATGTGCGGTTCGGACGTCCGAACTGAGCGCCGCCCCGGGGCCGGCTGAGGACAAGGTGTTGGACCATGCCGGTACCGGCTAGCCTGCCGGTTCATGTCGGTCGGCGACACAATCGACAAGTACCGGAAGCGGTTGTCGATCATCCGCGCCCGAAGCCGCCTGCGGGGGCGCTCTGAGACGCCGCCGCCGGCGCCTTTCGTATGCGGCGTGACGCGCTCGGGCACGACGCTGCTGCGCTTGATGCTCGACTCTCACCCCGAGGTCGCGATCCCCGGTGAGACACACTGGGTGCCGAAGCTGATCAAGTCCTTCGAGCGCTCGAAGCAAAGTGGCGAGGACGCGGCCAATCTGGTCATCGACCACAAGCGATGGGGCGACTTCCATCTCGACGCGATCGAGTTGCGCGAGAAGATCGTCGCTCTCGACCCCGTCACCGCCGCCGACGCGATCCGGACTTTCTACAAGACCTACGCCGAGCGCGAGGGCAAGACTCGCTACGGCGACAAGACCCCCGGCTACGTCAAGGAGATGCGCCGAATCCAGCGCGTGCTGCCCGAAGCGCGTTTCGTGCACATCATCCGCGACGGCCGCGACGTCTCGCTCTCGCACATGCGGATGAACTGGGGCCCTGAGAGCTACGCGGAATCGGCGCGGCTGTGGCGCAACCGGATCCGCAAGGCGCGCAGGATGGCGCCGGACGTCAACCACTACATGGAGGTCCGTTTCGAGGAGCTCGTCGGCGACACCGAGGGCGTACTGCGTCGCGTCTGCGATTTCATCGAGCTCGATTTCGACCCGGTGATGCTCGACTACCACGAACGCGCCGAGGGCCGCCTGGCCGAGAAGGCGCGCGACCTACCGCGAAAGAATCGCCCCGATCAGCCCGCCGAGACGCGGCTCGAGAGCCATAGGCTGGCCAAGGAACCGCCGCGGGCGGACCGCATCGACATGTGGCGCGAACGGATGTCACCGGAGGAGATCGCCGAGTACGAGGCCGTCGCCGGCGACATGCTGGTAACGCTTGGCTACGAGCTCAGCACCGACGCGGGCCGCGAGCGCGCCGAAGAAAAGGGCGCGATCGCGCCGACCGCCTAGGGCGGTGGCGGCGTCGTCTCGCGCCGCACGCGCACTCCTGGCCCTCGCGCTCGTGGCCGGGCTGAGCGCCTGTTCCGAGGATTCCGATGACGACTCGAGCGCCCCGCTCGGGCGGCAGCCGAATTTCGTCGTCGTCATCACCGACGACCAGGACGTTGCCTCGACGGCGGTGATGCCGCAGCTGCAGCGGCTCGTCACGGCCGAAGGGCTCGAGTTCACCAACAGCTACGCGACGACGCCGGAGTGCTGCCCCTCGCGCGCGACCCTGCTCACCGGCCAGTACGCCCACAACCACGGCGTCGTCTCCGCCGAGCCGCCCCGAGGCGGATACGCGGCGCTCGATGGATCCGAGACGCTGCCGGTGTGGTTGCGGCGGGCCGGCTACCACACGGCATTCGTCGGCAAGTACCTCAACGGCTACGGGTCTCCCGCGCTGGGTAACCACGCGGACCAGGTCCCACCCGGGTGGGACGACTGGTTCGCCGCGACCGCCGGGACCGAGCACGAGATGTACGACTACGAGCTGAACGAGAACGGCGAGATCGTCTCCTACGGCGACCGCCGCGACGACTACCTGACCGATGTTCTCGCCGAGAAGGCGATCGGCGTGCTCGGCGCGTCCGCCGGCTCCGATCCGTTGCTGCTGATCGTCGCCCCGCTCGCGCCGCACGGCGAGGGCTCCCAGGAGGAGATCGGCGCGACTCGCGATCCGCGGCCGGCGCCGCGGCACGTTGGCGCCTTCGAGCAGCTGCCTGTGGAGTTGCCCGATCCCGAGCGCGGTGGGCGACCGCCGGAGGCCCTTCGAGCTCGAGCCGAGACCACGAGCGCACGCATAGCTGCCGGCGAGCGTGACGCTGTCGTGCGT
>JBKJXG010000352.1:0-4294 GCA_046716525.1 Solirubrobacterales bacterium | reverse complement strand
CCCGACGCGATCGAGCCGACGACGCCGCCAACCACGTTCGAGGGCAATCGCGCCGCGGCCGTCGCTCGCCAGGTCGCAGAGTTGGCGCCGACGCGACCGCCCGGCAGCCCGGGGGACGTGGTGATCGCTGATTTCGTCGCCGAGCGCTTCGACGAGATCGCCGCCGGGGCGGTGACCGAGCAGAGCTACGAGGCAGAGATCGAGGGTGAAGACGTGAGCTTGCGAAACGTCATCGTCACGCTGCCCGGCGACGCAGACTCGACGATCGTCGTGCTCGCGGCGCGTGACTCGGCGGCAGGCGCCGGCGAGGCATCGAGCGCCGCTGCCACCGGCCTGCTGGTCGAGCTCGCGAACGCACTCGGGGTCGCCGGTCACGAAAAGACGTTCGTGCTCGCGTCGACCAGCGGCTCCCAGGCCGGATTCGCGGGCATGCGTGAGCTCGTCGAAGGGCTTCCCGAGAGTGAGATCGCGGCCGTGATCGTGATCTCACAGCCGGGCGCCGGCGAACCCGTCGCGCCCTACGTGGTCACCTCGTCGACCAATTCCTTGAGCGCCTCGGTCCAGCTCGAGCGCACGGCAGAGCTCGCCGTCGAGAATCAGGCCGAGCTGCGATCAGGCGAGGACGGCTGGTTCACGCAGCTCGCCCGCCTCGCTATCCCCAGCGGTCTCGGTGGCCAGGCGCCGCTGATTGCCGAGGGCGTCGACGCCGTCGCGATCTCCTCCGCCGGCGAGAGGCCGCTCGGCGCTGACGAGCTGCTCAACGCCGAGACGCTGGACGCGTTCGGGCGCGCGGTGCAGTCGACGATCGCCGCCGTCGATGTCTCCGAGCCTACTTTGACCCACGGGCCCGAAACCCACCTCGAGCTCGGTAGCAACCTGGTCCCTGGCTGGACCCTTTCGCTGCTTGCCCTCGCCCTGCTGGCGCCGGCGTTGGTGGCAGCGATCGACGCCTGTGCCAGAGCGGCACGCCAGGGCGAGGAGATCGGCTCGGCGCTGGTTTGGGCGGCGCTGCGCAGCTTGCCGTTCCTGGGCGCGCTCGCCGCTCTGTATGGCCTGGCGATCGTCGGCGCTGTCCCTGAGCCTGCATTCCCGTTCGATCCAGCCTCGTTCGGCGTCGGCACGCGGGCGGCCATAGTCCTGGCTTTGCTCGTTCTCGTCGCCATCGCCGTCGCGCTCGCGTTGCGCCGAACGGCTAGCGGCGGTCCCGACCGCGCTGCGGCAGGCCTCGGTGCGATCGCCTCGTCAGCGGTCTTGGTGCTGTGGCTCGCCAACCCCTATCTCGCACTGCTCGTCGTCCCGGCAGCCCATGTCTGGGTGCTGGCGAGCGGCGAGCGGCGAGCGGCTCGCTTGATCGCGGTCGCTGCGGCAACGCTGGTTGCCTGTCTACCGGGAGCGCTTGCGCTCGCGGCGGCCGCCAACGCGATCGACCTCGGTGCCGAGCTGCCCTGGATGCTGACGTTGATGGTGGCCGACGGCCAGCTCGGCCTCGGGGTTACGTTGGCACTGTGCCTGATCGCCGGCGCCCTCGTGGGTGGTCTCGTGCACGCGCTTCGTGGACCCGAACGCCCACTGGCATGCGACCGCTGACTTTCGGCGCACCTCAGCCTCGAGCGATTCGCGTGACTGGACGTAATACCTATCGCGTGGTTGCGCATAGCGGCCGATCACCTTGTCAGAGCGAGCGCAGTCCGGCGGTGCTTGACTTGAAGCGACATGGGTCGCGGCGAGCCGAACTCACGACACGAGAGGCCAGAGAAGGGGTTGAAGGAGTTGAAGCGCGAGATCGCACTCAACCAATACAGCGTCGACGCCTGGGCCGTGGCCGACGCGATCCTTTGCAAGATGCGCCTGCTCAGGCAGGGTCGTGAGGCGATCGACGATCGAGTACCTGATCGAATCCAGCCGCTGCCACAAGAGCGCCGTCCGCGCGACTGAGCACGCAGCCCACCCCGGTCTCGACCTCCCCGATCACCGTCAGCTCCGAGCCGGCGGCGGCAACCGCATCCCAAGCCCGTTCGAGGCGATCGGGCGCCATGGTCGCGAGCAGCTCGTAGTCCTCGCCGCCGGCGGCGATCAACTCCGCCGGCTCGATCGCGGCGGCCCGCGCGGTCTCTGCCACACCGTTCTGCGCCGGAACGGATTCGATCGCGATTGCGAGTGCGACGCCGCTGGCCTCGGCGAGGTGCCCGGCGTCGGCGCCGAGGCCGTCGGAAAGGTCGATCAGCGCGCTGGCGCCAGCCCCGGCAAGCGCACGTCCCGCCGCCAGCTGCGGCTGCGGCTCGAGCTGGCGACGGCGCAGCTCGTCGGCCACCTCTGGGCCCACCGCGTCGGCAAGTTCAGGGTGCTCGAGCAATATCAGTCCCGCCGCCGCGCCGCCGAGCTTGCCGGTGACCACGATCGCATCTCCGGGCTGGGCGCCCGAGCGCGCGACCAGAGACGCGCCGGCGACCGCCTCGCCAACCACCGTCACCGCGAGGAACATGACCGGCGCCGCCGTGACGTCGCCTCCTGCGACGGCGACGCCGTGCTCACCCGCGAGCGCCCCGAGCCCGTCGGCCAGCTCGAGCAGCTGATCACGACGGACGTCGGCTGAGACGCCGAGCTGGACGTATGCCTCGCGCGGTACCGCACCCATGGCCGCGAGATCCGAAAGCGCTGCGGCAAGGGCTTTGTGACCGACGCTGCGCGGCTCGAAGGGCGGGATGCGAAAGTGCACACCCTCGACCAGGGCGTCGACGCTCGTCGCCGTCGCCGCGTCACGCTGTGAGACCGCGGCATCGTCGCCGCTGGCGACGATCAGGCCCGGGACGCTGGCAGGCGCCCCCGCCCGGGCGATGCGTTCGCGGATCGCCGCGATCAGGTCGAACTCGGACATTGCTGGCTCCTTGTCCACGACTGAAAGTACCGCGCCAGCGCTGTTAGGGGGCGATGCCGCCCTCGCTGGTGCCGTCGCCGGGACCGCCCGCCGGGGGCGCTCCGCCGCCGCCGGTGTCCTCGGGTGGATCGGGCGCCGGTGCCGGCTCCTGACCGGCCCCGGGCGCGTACAGGTCGGAGTCGAAGTCGTCTGCGGCGGGTGCGTCATCGGTCTCCGAGTCGCCGTCGGTGTCGGTTCCCCCCGGAGCATCGGTGGTGGTGTCCGTCGCGGTGTCGGAGTCGTAGCTGCCCGAAACGGTCTGATCGCTGAAGAAGCCCGAGAGCTCGGCTGGATTCTCAGGCGTGGGGAAGTCCACGCAGGGCTCGGGCGCGGCAACAAGCATGTAATCGCGCCAGATCGGCGCCGAGAGGTCGGCGCCGTAGCCGGGAAGCGGGACGCGCGCGTCGGGGTTACCTGTCCACACCGCGGTCGAGATCTGCGGTGTGTAGCCGACGAACCAGGCGTCGGACTGCTCCTCGGTCGTGCCCGTCTTTCCCGCCGCCGGACAGGGGATGTCGTTGCCAGCCGCGGTGCCGTAGTCGAGCGTGCCGGTCATCACGTCGGCGACCTCGTAAGCGACGCCGTCCTCGACCACGCGCTCCCCTTCGGGATCCTGCGCGGTCTCGACTTCGCCGTCGGGGAACTCCACCTTCTCGATCGCGGTCGGGTCGTGATGGACGCCACCGTTGGCAATCGTCGCGAAGGCGTTTGACATTTCCAGCACCGAGCAGCACTCGGAGGTGCCGCCGAGGGCATAGGAGGCAAACGGCTCGAGCGGTGAGGTGATGCCGAGCTCCGTCGCCATCTCGGTGAAGTTCTCGGGGCCAACGTCGATCCCGAGCTGGGCGTAGACGGTGTTGACCGAGCTTGCGGTCGCCGAGCGCAGGCTCATCGAGCCGCTGCCGCCGCCGCTTACAGTCCAAGCCTCGCCGCCTTCGTAGGGGAAGAGCGTGATCGAGCTCGGGGCCGAGTAGAAGGTCGAGTCCGGATCGATGCCCTGGTCGACCGCAGCCGTGAGCACGAAGCCCTTGAACGCGGAGCCCGGTTGACGCACGCCCTGAGCGGCGAGGTTGAACTGGCTGTCGTCGTAAGTGTTGGATGAGGCCATGGCGATGATCTCGCCGGTCTCCGTGTTCGTCGAGACCAGTGCGTTGGCAGCGCCGGTGACCGGGTGCGCGGCGATCGCCTCCTGCGCCGCCGCCTGGAGTCGCGGCTCGAGCGTCGTGTAGACCTCGAGCCCGCCCTGGCGCACCGTCTCGAGCCCGTACTCCTCCACCAGCTCGTCTTGGACGAAGTCGAAGAAGAACTGCTCGTCGCGCTGCTCGTAGCGATAGCCGCGCTCGAGGCCGAGGCCGTCGCGCAGTGTCTGGAGGTAGGCGG
>JBKJXG010000351.1:0-7048 GCA_046716525.1 Solirubrobacterales bacterium | reverse complement strand
CCCCACGCCCACGTGCGGTCAGCTCGCGCAACGCCGTCAGGTCGCCGGCGGCAAACCCGTCCACGACCGCTTCAAGCGCCGCCTGGGCGGAGCCGAATCCGACCACCAGCATGCGCGCCCCGGGGTTGCGCTCGCAGACCAGCGGCCATGCCGCCAACAGCAGGTCCACGCCTTTGGAGACGATCAGCTTGCCGACGAAGATCACGCGTGGGCCTTGGGCCTCGGCGAACCAGTCGAGAGCTTCTGCGGCTTGGTTGACGTCGCGATCCCAGGAGCTTGGCTCAGGCCGCGGGTCCTGTCGCCGGGCACCCCCGTCTGCGTCCTCGGGCAGAGCCCTGCGGGCGGCAGACGGGGGTCCCCCGCCCGGCGCCACCCGCGCAGCTGCGTGGTCGGTGGATCCCGTCGTCGCGGTCGCTCGGAGCGCGGTGGCGAGTTCGGTGAGGCGTTGGGCGCGCTCGGCGGGGAGGATTGGGGCGAAGAGATCGGTGTCGACTCCGGGAGGGCCGAGACGGACTTTGGCGTTGGTTTCGGGATCGTCGACCGCAAGGCGAAGGCGGTCCGCGATGTGGCCGGAACCGACGAGGATGCCGTTGGCGCCGGCGACGGCCTCCCGCGCGAAAGGACCGAAGCGCTCGAGCTCGGGGAGCACGGTGTAGGAGAGGTCCGAGCCATGGACCTTGAGCGCGTAGCGCAAGCCCGCACGGGCGAGCACGACCGGTGCCATGACGAGGTGGTTGGCAACAGCGGCATCGACACCACCGAGCTGGCCGACCAGCTCGTCGACGAATTCGACGTTGCGCGCAAGGTAGGAGTCGAGCTCCTGCTCTGAGAGCTCGGCGAACGTCTTCACCTCGAAGCCCTCGTAGTTGTCGTGAACGAACACCGGCAGCAGGCCACCGATGTCGGGGTTGTGCACCTGAACCGAGCCCTGCGTCCCAGCCGCGAGGTCCGTGTCGCTTCGGTCCTGACAAACGAGGTGCACCTCATGTCCGAGCGTTGCCAGCGCCCGCGCCAGGCTGGCGTTGTAGACGTTGGAGCCCGTGCCGCTGAGTAGATAGCCGTGGAAGACGAGAACGCGCACGCAGCCACCCTAAGTCGTCCGGGGGGTTCATCCGCGGGTCGAGCAGATATCGTTGCCGGCGATGCAGAACCCGAAGCAGAGATATCGCCTGCGTGCCCGCGCTTCCGGTCGCGAGGCCTTCGCCGCGGCCGAGCCCGGCGGCGTCTACGTCGACCGCGAAACCGGCGAGGAGATGGAGCCGGTCACCCGGACGCTGCCGCTGGCGCCATCGGATTCGGCGCTGCTGCGCACCCCCGAGAACCTTCGCGCCTGCCGCCGCTGCGATCAGCTGATCGGGCTGGACGTGAGCGACTGTCCGTACTGCGGCCTGCGCCAACCCGCGCAAGCCTGACCCCCCGCGCACGCGGGTCGCCCGACAGCTACCTCTTTGGGACGTAGTAGGCCCAGTAGAGGATTCGTGCGCCGCGGTACTCGCAGGCATAGGAGCGAATGCCGCCGACCTTTTGCTGCGGACGGCTGCGTTCCTTGAGATCGGCCTCGTTCTCGGCCGCGGAGTCGCCGGCCTCGGTACCGCATTGGCCGGACTCGCGACTGGTGAGCCAGGTGTCGCCGGCGCTCGCCCCGGCGTCGGCCAGGTTCGAGATCCAGGTGGTGGCGGTGAGCGCGACGAACATGCCCTTCTTGACCCGAAGCGGATCCGTGAGCGTGAACGTCGGCTTCGACCCGAGGACCGAATCCAGTTGCACCACCGCGCTCTGGCGAAGCAGCTTGTAGCCGTCCTCCTTCGGCTTCAGCACCGATAGCCGGGCACTGGGCGGGCCGCTCTTGTCGATCGCAGTGGCGAAGAACTCCCGCTCTGACTTGTCGGGCTTGGAGACGTCGAGTCCCCAGGCGACGATCGTGCCCGACTCACGGACCTTGAACGGGTTGTGGCGGCCGTCGGCGTCGACCTGGAAGCCGGTGACGCGGGCCATTGCCTGACAGGCCGCGTCGGCGGGCGGATTGTCGATGTTGGGAGTCGGGCAGTTTGGCCTGGGCGACGAGGTCGTTGCGCCGATCGTCGAGGCGCTCACCCGCTTGGCCGCAGTGGCGCCGCTGTCGTCTACCCAGATCGCCATCGCAAGGCAGGCAGAGAACGCCGCGACAGCGACGGGCACGAGGCCCAAGCGTGTCATCAAGCCGGCCATTGAAATAGCTGGAACACGAGTTCCCGCGTTGGGTTTCGGTTCCTTGCGACTCCGCATCACCTACACAGCTTAGGTAGAGAGGGCGCCGCCGGTAGATTCCCCCGCCGTGTCTGCAATCGAGGTATCAGCACTCGAGCGTCAGTTCGAGGGGGAGATCAAGGCGGTCGACGGTGTTGACCTCGAGGTCGCCGAAGGTGAGATCTACGGCTTTCTCGGGCCCAACGGCGCCGGCAAGACGACGACGGTGCGGATGCTGACCACGCTGCTGCGGCCAACCGGCGGCAGCGCCACGGTCGCCGGTCACGACGTCGTCCGTGAGGCCGCCGAGGTGCGCCGCTCGATCGGGGTTGCGCTGCAAGAGGCCGCGCTCGATCCGCTCATGACTGGCCGCGAGATGATTCGCCTGCAGGCCACCCTTCACGGCCTGCCGCGAGCGGAGACCGTGAGCCGCGGCGACGCACTGCTCGAGCGAGTCGGGCTCAGCGATGCCGCCGATCGGCGCGTCGGCACGTACTCCGGCGGCATGCGACGGCGCCTCGACCTCGCGTCCGCGCTCGTCCACGAGCCCGAGGTGCTGTTCCTCGACGAGCCCACCACCGGCCTCGACCCGGTCAGCCGCAAGGCAATCTGGGAGGAGGTGGACAAGCTCAACCGCGAAGGCACGACGGTCTTCCTCACGACGCAATACCTCGAGGAGGCCGACCAGCTGGCCGACCGCGTCGGGATCATCGCCAAGGGCAAGATCGTGGCCGAAGGCACCGTCGCGTCGCTCAAGGCCGAGGTCGGCAATGCCCACCTCGAGATCGGGCTGCGCGAGGGCTCGGCCGAACAGGCCAAGGAGGTCTGCAAGGCCTTCGGCAAACCGATGCCCGAGAAGGACGGCAAGGTGCTTGTGGAGCTCGTCGGTGGTGCCGGTGACGTCGCCGGCGTCGTCCGCGCTCTCGACGAGGCCGGTCTCATCGTCGAATCACTCGACCTCGTCGAGCCCACCCTCGACGACGTCTTCGTCGCGAAAACGGGCGCGCATATCGAAGGCGGCAGTCAGCCATCCGAGTCAGCCGAGCCGGTGGAAGAACCGGTGGCTTGAGCCGGGTACTGGTCAACCTGCGGGTGGTCGGGGCGCTCGGGGCGCGTTCGGTCAAGCAAACCTTTCGCCGGCCTCAGCTGGCGGCGCCAATCCTGATCTTTCCGACTCTGCTGCTCGCGGTGCAGACCGGGGGCGCCGGCCAGGCGGTGGAGCTCGACGGATTTCCCGAGGTCAACGGCTTTCTCGACTTCATGCTCGCCGGGGCGATGATCCAGGCCTGCCTGCTGGCGGGCAACACGGGCGGCATCGCGCTTGCGGTCGACCTCGAGATGGGCTTCACCGACCGCCTCTTCGCCGCACCGATCTCGCGTTTTGCGATCGTCGTCGGCCGCCTGGCGGGAACAGCCGTGCTGGGGGCGATCACCGCGCTTTGGTTCGTCGCAATCGGTCTCATCTTCGGAGCCGAGTTCGAGCAGGGGATCGGCGGCATGCTCGTCATGGTCGTGCTGGTTTCGCTCTCAGCAGTGGCCTTTGGCGGGATCAGCTCCGCAATCGCTCTTTACTCGGGCACCGCGTCGGTGGTGCAGGGCCTGTTCCCGCTGATCTTCGTCATTCTCTTCCTCTCCAGCGCCTTTTTTCCGGCCGCTTTACTGCTCGAGCCGGCATCGACGATCGCCGAGTACAACCCGCTGTCGTTCATCGCCGAAGGCGTGCGCGAGCCGGTGATCTCGTCGCTGACGCTGGCGTCGGTCGCAGAGGCGCTCGGCGCGATCCTCGTCGTCGGCGCGATCTCGACCGCGCTCAGCGCAATCGCACTGCGGCGCCGGCTGAGGATGGGCTGATGCGATGGGGCTAGCGGCCGAACTGGCAACCATCCGGGTGCTGATGCGACGGGCCGCCAACGAAATTCTGCGCGTGCCCGGCGCCGCGATTCCCGGCGTGCTCGCGCCGACGATCTTCTTCCTCGGCCTGACCTCGGTGTTCGGCAACCTGACGCTGCTGCCGGGCTTCGATACGCAGAGCTATCAGAGCTTCTTGATCTCCGTCAGCCTGCTGCAGGGAGCGGGCTTTACGGGCGCGGCCACCGGCGTCAACATGGCCCGCGACATCGAGCTCGGCTGGTTCGATCGCCTGATCGTCGCTCCGGCTTCGCGCTGGGCCCTGCTCTCGGGGCTGGTGCTCTCGGCGAGCCTGCGGTCGCTGATTCCAGCGACGGTCCTGCTCGCCGTCGGCTTTTCGATCGGCGTCGAGTGGCCCGGGCTTGGTGGCCTCGTCCTGGCGATCTTCTGCGTCATGGCTACGGCAACCATCGCCGCCTGCTGGGGGGCGATGCTCGCGCTCCGCTATCGCACCCAGAGCGCCGCGCCCCTGATGCAAGCTGGGATGTTCATCCTCGTACTGACGACGACCGCCTATGCGCCGCTCGAGCTCCTCCAGGGCTGGCTTCAGGAGATCGCGCGCATCAACCCGCTGACGCAGGTGGTCGAGGCGGCGCGCCAGGGATTCATCGGCGATCCAATCACCTGGGCCGGCACCTGGCCGGCGATCGTTGCCCTCATCGGCATGCTCGCCGTCTTCGGCGGCCTGGCCCTGCGCGGCATGCAGCGCACCTCCGACTGATGGCAGACGTGCGCATCACCGAGTACACCGACCCGGGCTGCCCCTGGGCCTGGAGCGCCGAGCCGTTTCGCCGCCGCCTCGATTGGCTCTACTCGGATCGAATCGAATGGCGCGTCCGCCTCGTCGGCCTCGCCGAATCTGCGGACGTCTACGAAGAACGCGGCTTCACCCCCGCGAAGCAGGCCAAGTCCTTCCGCAGGATCTCGCGCGAGCACGGAATGCCGATCGACACCTCGGTGCGGCCGCGAATGGCCGCGACACTCGACGCCTGCCGCGCGGTGGTCGCGGCACGACTGCGGGCACCAGTGAAGGCGAGGCCGCTGCTGCGCGAGCTGCGCATTCAGCACTTCAGCGGAGCCCTGCTCGATCAGGCGGAGACGATCGACGCGGCGGCCCAGGCGGCGGGCATCGATCCCTCGAAGCTTCGCGAGTGGTCTGCCGAGGACGAGGTGGCGGCCGAACTCGAACAAGACCTGGAGAGCGCGCGCCGGCCGATGCCGGCGGCGCGAATCCTCGATCACAAGCTCGCCAATTGGTCTGGCGGGAGGCGCTACACCTGTCCCTCGTACGAGATCATGAGGCTTTCCGACGCTGTCACGATCTCGGTCCCCGGCTTTCAGCCGTTCGCCGCCTACGACGTCATTCTCGCCAACCTCGTGCCCGACCTCGACCGCTGCCCGCCGGCCGACGACGCCGCCGAGGTGCTCGAATGGGCCAGCGAGCCGCTCGCCTCGAAGGAGGTCGCGGTTGTCTGCGACACCGACCTCGACTCGGCTCGCGAGGCACTCGGACGGGTAGCCGATGAACGGCATATCGGAGCGGACGGGTTGTGGCAGCTGCGAGTTACGTAGCGTCATCCAAGGTTCAAAGGTGGCGCAGGAGATCGAGATCAGACAGGCGACCGGCTCCGACGAGCCTGCGCTGACGAAGATCGACCTGGATACCCATTCGCCGCTGAGCACGATCGGACCGCCTCCCGGCGCCGATCACAGCGTCTTCGGCGAGCGCACGCGTCCCGAGCGAACCTTGGTCGCACTGGTCGGCGGCGAGCCCGCCGGCTACATCGCGATGATGCCCCCCACTCCCCACCTCTCACATGCCCACGTGCTCGAGATCTGCGGGCTCTCGGTCGATCCGGCACGCCAGCGCCTCGGGATCGGCAGGGCACTGATCGAAGCGGCCATTCGCGAGGCGCCTGAGCGTGGTGCCCGCCGACTGACCCTGCGCGTGCTCGCGACCAACGACGCCGCCCGCAAGCTCTACGAGTCCTGTGGCTTCACGGTCGAGGGCATCCTGCGCGAGGAGTTCCATCTCGCCGGTGCCTACGTCGACGACCTGCTGATGGCGCGTAGCGTCTGAGCCGACGCCGCTACTTGTAGCGGTAGGTGATGCGGCCGCGGTCGAGATCGTACGGCGAGAGCTCGATCTTGACTCGGTCGCCGGGGAGGATGCGGATGTAGTGGCGGCGCATCTTTCCCGAGATGTGGCCGAGCACCTGGTGGTCGTTGTCGAGCTTGACCTTGAACATCGTGTTGGGCAAGGCCTCGGTGACCTCGCCCTCGAGCTCGATTTTCTCTTCTTTGCCCATCTGCGAGCTTGAGGGTAGCGCGTAAGCCGATGAACAAGCCGGATTCAGCGGCCCTCGAAGCGCGCCTTGCCGGGACCGTCGGCGAGAAACGACCGCACCGCGCCCTGTAGGTCCTCGCTTTGAAACAGCGTGGCGAACTGCTGCGGCGTGATCTCGTCGGCCCTGTCGACACCGCCCTCGAGGTAGGCACGGACGATCCGTTTGGTGGCGGCGTGAGCGACGGTCGGACCGCTCGCCAGGCGCTGGGCGAAGCGCATGCCCTTCTCGTGCACCTCACCATCACCGACCACGCGGTTGACCACGCCCCAGGTCTCCAGCGTGGCGGCGTCGTAGAGGCCGCCGGTCATGACGAACTCGCGCGCTCTGCCCGGTCCCGCGCGCTCGGCCATGCGCTGGGTTCCGCCAGCCCCGGGAGTGAGCCCGACTACGGCCTCGACCAGACCGAACTTCGACGACTGCTCGGCCCAGATGATGTCGCAGCCAAGCGCGATCTCGAGCCCGGCGGTGAGGCAGAGCCCGTGCACGAGCGCGACCGTCGGGATTCCGAGCGCCTCGAGTCGCCGCACGCCTTCGATCAGCGGGCCGGCAAAGCTCGTCGCCTCGCC